>NZ_QQPQ01000004.1 GCF_003346715.1 Oceanispirochaeta sp. M1 | reverse complement strand
GATAATATCAGGAGTTTTAGTTGAAAAATTATATACATTGTCATCAAGGTTTTGATTTAAATAAGGGTGGTACTGTTGGGTATTTATCTAGCTTGTTTTCAGGTATGCAAGAAATAGAAAATTGCAGAGGTGACAATGATCTTCTTCATTCATTTCTATTTCCAGATATATTGCCTAATGAAAAATTGTCTAATCAACTTATTAAAGATTTAAAATATAATTCACCATTTGAAGAAATATATGATTACTTACCTAATGATACAAGGCCATTAATAACAGCAAAAAAGGATTGGTTTCATTCAATCATTCCAACACAAGAATTACTTAAGATCAATTTTTCACGAATAAGCTCAATTCATATACATGGAGCTTATAATTTTCTACCGATATATAACACTTTACGTATGTGTGGAATTGAAAATGATGTTTTGAAAATTCTAACAACACACAATCCTATTAAACCTGAATTAGAAGATATTGAATTGATGAAAAAATTTAATGTTCATACTGATGAGCAGATAGAGGAAATAAGATATTTCTATAGGATGAGAGATTATTATGCTTTTAAGTATGCAGATGTAATTTTTGCACCAACAGAAGAAAGTCTCAGTGCATATTACGAAGTAGATCCTGAGTTTA
This sequence comes from Oceanispirochaeta sp. M1, assembly GCF_003346715.1. Taxonomy (NCBI): domain Bacteria; kingdom Pseudomonadati; phylum Spirochaetota; class Spirochaetia; order Spirochaetales; family Spirochaetaceae; genus Oceanispirochaeta; species Oceanispirochaeta sp. M1. The sequence continues at coordinate 222,134 of NZ_QQPQ01000004.1, read as the reverse complement.
CTAAATTATTAAAAAATAAACCGATATATTATTCATTGACTGGAACAGAGAAGTTAAATGTTAATTTATCTAATGAATTATTAAGAGCAAAGTATCATATTCCTTTGACTGCTAAAATCTTTATTCATTTAGGAAGATTTGCTAATGTTAGAGGTTATGATGTATATGTTGATGCTGCAAAAAAGATTTTAGCAAAAGAAGAGAATATTTATTTTTTCGCAATTGGTGAAACTCAGAAAGTTCCATCTATAAATCATCCTCATTGGATAGAAGTTGGTTATACTAAGAATCCAGGTGATTATATAAATATGGCTAATGCCAGTATTATTGCAAGTAGGCAGAACTATTTTGATTTAAGTATGATTGAAAATCTTTCATTAGGTTGTCCATTGATATGTTCAGCGGTAGGAGGTTTAAATTACCTTAAAGGAAAAACATCAGGGGTCCTTTATTTTGAACCTGAAAATTCAGATGATTTAGCAAAACAGATTATTAAAATGTATAATACTAGTGATAATGATATTAAAAAAATGAAAATGGAGAATATTGATTTATATAGAAATAAAATGACATCCAAATGTTTTGCTGCTGGTTATATAAAAACTATTAATAAAATATATAAAGACTTTAACATCAGTGATACTGATAGAAAAATAATTCGTGTTCCCATTTCTATAGATCCAGTATTTATTGAAAAAAAACTAGATCAAGCTTCCATTCCTGCAAAACCATTATTTAATGAAACAAAATTAGATGAAACACAGAAAAAATATGATAACAGAAATATTCGTCTTGGAGACTTAGGTTTAATCGATTTAATTTCTAAATATATAGAAGTAACAGATTTTAAGAAATGGCATCCGATATTATGTAATTCGCCAATATACTACTTTGGTAGACTTCTCTATAGAATGAGAAAGAAAAGAATAAATATTAGGAAATAATTTTATGAATATTAATAGTAAAATTTCTGTAATTATTCCTGTATTTAATGTTGAAAAATATGTTGAAAATGCATTGAATTCATTATTTAATCAATCTTATGATAAATTAGAAATAATAATAATAAATGATGGATCTACTGATAATTCATTAAATATTATTAATGAAGTAACAGTAGGTTTTCCTAATTGTAACATTATTACAACAAAAAATAGTGGTTATGGAAAGGCCTGTAATGTTGGTTTAAAGATAGCTACAGGAGATTATATCTCCATTTTTGAACCTGATGATATCCTTTTTAATGATTTTTATATAAAGCTTATTAACATAGCTATTGAAACAAATGTTGATATTGTTAAATATAATGGTCTCTATACTTATGAATCTATATCATTAACAAATAGAGGTCATTATATCTCTTCGGAATATTGTGATCGTTTAATTCAAGCCCCGGATATTCTTCTTGATCTTTGGAAAAAACACCCAGCCGTATTTAATGGTATATATAAAAGAGAGTGGATTGAAAAAAACAATATTCGATTCGTTGAAACACCAAGTGCATCATATCAGGATGCTCAGTTTCTTATCTCGCAATACTATTCAGTTAATAGCATGTATATTATTGATGAAACTCAATATTATTACAGGCAGCATGAAAACCAATCCGTAGCAGATGCAGATAATAAAATTGTTGCAATTATTGCCGGATGGAATCTTCAAATGGATTGGATGATAGTTCAAGAGAATAAAGACACTAGCTTCTTTATATTCAGTTCATTCAGGCAAATGCTTACATTAGTAGAAAGAAGACTAAACAAAAATATAAATAAATTACTACTCATGCAGGGTTTCAAAATCCTTCGCAAAAGGATAAAAAAAGAAAAACTACAATATAATCTAAAATATTTCTCTAGGAGAGAATATAGAATTTATATGGTTCTTATTATGAACCCAATACTGTTTCTTCTATTGTTTCCAATTTTTAAAGCAAAAAGAATTGGCATTGAGCATTTAAGTAATAATTTTTCTAAAATTAGTAATAGAGTGAAATCGTTTACAATAAGACTTATCAAAAAAAAATTAGTTAATTTTATCAACGAGTATAAATCTCTTCGAAATCTCAGTTTTGAAACTCAATTTAAAAGGAATACTGAACAAATACTTACAATTAGTTATATTTGGGATGGTCTTATAAATAAATCAAAATATCCATTAATCAGACTTTCAGATATGAATTCATTTTCAGTATTTTTCAAATCTGGGCGACTAATATCAGTATTTTCAGATGAATTTGAAAGAAGGTTACAAAAAACGGATCTGCTTTTATTCTGGGGACTTTTCCGGGATAAAAAAGTTCTTAGTATGCTTGATGAAGCTGTAATGCGTAATATCCCCCATTTATTTCTGGAAGATGGTTTTATACGTTCAATAACGCCAACGCCAGATAAAAAATATCCATCTTGTTATAAGCAGAGTTTATCCCTTTCTGCTGATTTTAAAACAACCTCTTTTGATGTCACTCGTCCATCAATGCTTGAAGATTTGCTTAATTCTGAAAAATACTTATCTGAACAGGAAATACATAGAGCAAAATTCCTTATTGAAAAGATTATTAGTAATCATTTAACAAAATATAATCATCAACCAATTATTACTCCGGTAATTGGGCGTAATGAGAAAAAAAAGATTCTTGTTGTTGATCAGGCGTATAATGATTGGTCAATTATTAAGGGTGCAGCAAATGACAATACATTTAAGATTATGCTTAATATTGCAATTTTAGAGAATCCTGATTCAGATATTATCATAAAAGTTCATCCAGATATGATTGCAGATAATAGTCGTGGAGGCAGTAATACAACCGGTTATTATGGGAATATTCTGGCTAATGAGAGTCTTTTTATTTGCAGTGAGAATATTAATCCTATCTCTATGATTAATTACGTTGATAAAGTCTATGTGTGCTCATCACAAATGGGTTTTGAAGCTTTGATGTGTAACAAAGATGTAGTAATTTTCGGTGCTCCATTTTATGCAGGATGGGGTGTAGGGGATGTTCGAAATGATAGCCCACATCTTCAGAGAAGAATAAAGAAAAGATCAGTAGAAGAAATATTCTATTTTATGTATTTGGAATATACAAGATATATAAATCCTGAATTGATGCAAGAATGCCAATTAGAAGAATTCCTAGATATTATGATTAAAAACAGAAACGATTTTTTCATTAAATATAATATTTCATAGACCACTAAGGAGAATACATGAGTAGTATAACTAATCAAGAAAGTTTTATTAGTATAATGAACATAGATTTGCTAAATCCTGTTTTAAGTAATGTTCGTGACGTTTTTGATTCAGAAATAAATAGTTTAATACTTGTAAAGGATAGACTGGATAATAGTATTGTGAATGCAGTTAAATTAATCAGTACAAAAACAGGTAAAGTGATTATTACTGGTATTGGTAAATCAGGAAGAATAGGTGAGAAAATAGCCGCAACACTTTCCAGTGTCGGGAGTAAAAGTGTTTTCATTCATTCGACAGAAGCAATTCATGGTGATATGGGTATTGTTAGTTCTGAAGATATTGTTCTGGCTATATCATATTCAGGAGAAACAGATGAAGTTCTTAGAGTAGTTTCATATTTGAATAAAAAAGTTGATGTAATATCAATAACAGGAAATCCGGAATCAACATTAGCAAAAAAATCACAGATCCACCTGAATATAAATGTTGGAAAAGAAGCATGCCCCCTAAACCTTGCCCCGACAAGTTCTACTACAGCTACATTAGTTCTTGGAGACGCTTTAGCCATAGCACTTATGAAGGAAAGAAAATTCCAGGATATTGATTATGCAGAATTTCACCCAGGGGGGAGTCTAGGACGTAAACTATTATGTCATGTTGCAGATGAGATGTATAAAAAAAATCTGCCTACAGTTACAAATGGAATATCTGTTTTGGAAGCATTACCTGTAATGAGTTCAGGAAAGTTAGGGCTTGTTTTACTTTTAGACGAGAATAATCGAGTTGAAGGCATTTTTACTGATGGTGATTTAAGACGTTTAATTGAATCAGGTAATTCTTTCCTGGATAAGAAAATCAGAGAAGTCGTTACTAGTACTCCGCGAAGTGTTAAAGCTGATATGAAAATGATTGATGCTGAAGAACTAATGAAAAGGCACAAAATAACATCATTGATTGTAGAAGGGGACAATGGTTTAGAAGGTATATTGCAAATATATAATATTAACTAAAACCGCGAGAATATGAGGAAAAGTAATGAGTAATAAAGTTGCAATAATTATTCCAGCTAGGTATGCATCAACAAGATTACCAGGAAAACCATTGGTAAAAATATTGGGTAAAGAAATGCTTTTACATGTATGGGAAATAGCCAATAGTATCCAAATTAACAACGATTATGTTAAAGCATTTGTAGCTACAGATGATGAAAGAATTCGTGTCTTTTGTCTGCAAAATAGTATTAATTGTATAATGACTTCTGAAACTTGTAATACAGGTACAGAGCGTGTAGCTGAAGCTGTTGAAAAGATATCTCATAATGGATTTACTCCCGAATTTATCATTAATCTACAAGGTGATAATCCCTTATGTCCAACCTGGTTTCTTCAGGAATTGATAAATGAGTTTAACAGAAATGAATCAATTGAAATTGCTACAACGGTTGTAAATCTTACCTGGGAAGATCTGGATACTATGAGAGACAATAAGGTTTCAACTCCTTTTAGCGGTACCTGTGTTGTTTTTGATGCAAATAGAAATGCAATGTATTTTTCAAAAAACATAATTCCTGCAATTAGAAAAGAAGAAAACGTCAGATTAAAAAGTTCATACTCCCCAGTATATCGACAACCAGGTTTGTATGGTTACAGTCTTAAATCACTAAGGAAAATCAAGATTTTAACTGATGGTTTTTATGAAAAATATGAGGGTTTGGAACAGTTGAATTTCCTAGAAAATGGTTTGAAGATCAAATGTGTTGAAGTTGATTATAAAGATTTCAATAAACTAAATTCAATCAGTGGTATTGATAGTCCAGAAGATGTAGTTCGGGCAGAAAATATTTTGAAAGAATATAAAAAGATTTATTAATGGCTATAAAATTAATAGTCGTAAGGCATGGAAATACTTTTAGATCTGGTGATGTTATTACTCGAGTTGGTGCTGGAACCGATCTTCCTTTGGTCGAAAAAGAAAAAGGACGAAATATCGGGAAGTACTTAAAATATAATAATTTGATTCCGGATGCTGTATTTTCTGGACCATTAACACGACATATACAAACTGCAAAACTTGCAATGGATGAAATGTCTATTCAGGGAGAGCCAATACTTTTGAACTCTTTTAATGAGATTGATTATGGTCCAGATGAAAATAAACCAGAGGATGAAGTAATTAAGAGAGTCGGGGAGAATGCAATTACTGAATGGGATGAAAAAGGAATTGTTCCTGATGGCTGGCTGGTTGATCCTGATCAATTAAAAGAGTCTTGGATTAATTTTAGCCATTTTTTGGAAGAGCAGTACAATAACCAAACTGTTCTAATTGTTTCAAGTAATGGAATCATTCGTTTTGCACCTTTTTTAACCTCTGATTTTGAGTCTTTTGCATATGGAAATGGATTAAAAGTTTCCACAGGATGTCTATGCATCTTTCAAAAGGAACTTAATGATCACTTTTGGGATTGTAAAGTATGGAATCTAAATCCTAAGAAATTATTAAATATCTAAATAGCAACAATGAATAAACCTAAAGGGAGTAAAGATGAACTCATATGAATTATATAATGAATTGAAGAAAAATAGATTTATTATTTCAGGACCTTGTGTTATTGAAAATGAGACAATGATTATGAAGCTAGCTGAAATCATTAAAAGAATATCAATAGAGCATGGTTTTATATATGTTTTTAAGGCTTCTTTTGATAAAGCTAATAGAACTTCATTAGATAGTTTCCGAGGACCTGGTATTGATGAAGGTTTAAAAATCCTAGAGAAAGTAAAAAAAGAATTTGAATTACCTATTACGACAGATATTCATGAATCATCCCAAGCTGCAGTTGTATCTGATGTTGTTGATATTATACAAATCCCAGCATTTTTATGCAGACAGACTGATTTATTGGTAGCTGCAGCAAAAACCGATCGAATTGTTAACATAAAGAAGGCACAATTCCTTGACGGTAAAGATATGCTTTATCCAATTAATAAAGTGAAGGACAGTGGTAATGATAAAATTATGCTGACTGAACGTGGTTCTATTTTTGGTATGGGGAATCTAGTTGTTGACTTCAGACAACTTATAGATATGAAAGATTTTGGGTATCCAGTAATAATGGACGTAACTCATTCAACGCAAAAACCAGGAGGACTTGGTGGAAAAAGCGGTGGTGACTCTTCATATAGTCCTTATATGGCAAAGTTAGCAAATGCTATTGATGTAAATGGCTTTTTCTTTGAGGTACATGAAGATCCAACAAAGGCTCTCAGCGATGGTCCTAATATGATTACTCCATCACAACTAGAAAGTATTTTAGATAAAATTAAGTAATCAAAAATTAGGATAATCAAATATTATGATCAAACTTAATAACATAAGCCGTACCTATCCCATGGGGAGTGTAGAGGTACATGCCTTGAAGGGTGTGAACCTGCATGTTTTGCAGGGTGACTTTGTGGCCGTGGTGGGGCCCTCTGGGGCTGGTAAGACTACCATTATGAATATAATAGGTCTTATTGATGATCCCTCATCCGGTGAGCTTTGTATCGGAGGGGAGTCTGTTGCGGGTTTGAACGACAGGCAGAAAACAAGGCTTCGCCGGGAGAGTCTCGGCTTTATCTTTCAGTCCTTTAACCTCTTGCCCGTGCTCTCTGTTGAAGAGAACATCGAACTGCCTCTGATGCTGGGGGCCAAACCCCCTGCCAGGGTGGAACGGAGGGATCGGGTGTCGGAACTGGTGGCTCAGGTCGGGCTTAAAGAGTGGCGGCACCATAAACCCTCAGAACTTTCCGGTGGACAGAGACAGAGAGTTGCCATTGCCCGGGCCCTAATCACCAGGCCCAAGATTGTCATTGCCGATGAACCCACAGCCAACCTGGACTCAGGAACATCCGATGACATATTGGGTTTGATGAAAGAGATCAATACCGTTTATAGAACCACCTTTATCTTCTCCACCCATGATCCTGTTATTCGGAATATGGCTAATCATGTGGTGTACCTGAAAGACGGCCTTATTCAGAATGAAGAGAGATATACCGGGAAATGATCGAAACCATCGCTTTTCGTAACATCATCAGAAAAAAGAAGCACTCTATCATCATCTTCTCCCTCTTTGCCCTCTTGATTGCTTTGTTCTTTATGGGGAATTCCCTGATTGCAGAGTCTGGGAATGGATTAAAGAGAAGTTACAGGGATAACTTCACGGGTGACCTGGTCATAAGGGCTCCCGGGACCATGGATGTCAGCCTTTTTGGTGCCTTAACACCCTCTTTTGAAGAGTTTTACACAATGCCTGTCTTGCAGAATGTAGATGAAATTCTCTCTATTATCGATGAATCCTCTGAGATCACTCATAGGACAGGACTGACCTACGGGGCTGCCTTATTGGAGATGAATGGGCAACGCATGCCAACACCACTGTTTGGAGTGGAAGGGGAGAACTATTTTTCTCTTTTTCCGGACCTCAACATCCTTGAAGGGGAGAGTCTCAAGTCAGGGGAACACGGTGTGATGCTCCCCCTGGAGCTTTATGAGAGGATTTCAAGAGAGAGCGGAAAGAGTATTTCTATTGCTGATCCCGTACTCCTCAGCATAGGAGGAACCAGAGGCTTTAAGATAAGGGAAGTCCCCTTGAGGGGAGTATTCTCCTATGATACGAAAGACCCTCAGCTGGACCGGATTGTAATCTGTGACATGCAGACAATACAGGCTCTCAACTCCCTGGCCCTTAGCGAAAGCAATACCGAAGATATAGAAGAGGAGGAGATGGAGTATCTGGATGAGGATCTGGAATCTCTATTCTCGGAAGACCTCTTTGTGAATGAAGATCTCTTTGAAGCGGATGAAAAGGTTTCGGTGGGGAATGTTATCGGGATGAGGGATGAACTTGATAATAGCGATGCTGCATCGGGGGATTGGCATTTTATCCTGATGAGGCTGGAAGAAAGTGTGAGTTTAAAGAGCTTTTCCTCCAGCCTTGGACATTTACTGGAAGACGCCGGGCTGGACCTGGTGATCATGGACTGGAAAGAGGCTGCCGGATTGTCCGCCAGGATGGTATTTTTACTGCAGATCCTCTACAACGCCGGTTTTGCCCTTGTTCTCCTCGCCGGGGGAATCGCCATAGTCAATATTCTCCTGATCTCTGTTTTCGACAGATATTCAGAACTGGGAACACTCCGGGCCATGGGCGCCGAAAAAATATGGATTTCATCTCTTGTGTTGATGGAAAATTTATTTCTTGCCTGCACCGGAGGCCTCAGCGGAATAGGGATAGCCGTTCTCATAATCAACTGGATCAACAGCCTCAATATAGGTATCGATAATGTACTCGTACAGACACTCTTTGGTATGACAGAGCTTCACATCGGCTTTCATTTAAACTGGGCCCTGGGCTCCCTGCTGGTTTCTTTTATCCTGGGACTCCTGGCCTCGTGGATACCCGTAAGAAAGGTTTTATCCATAGCACCCACAGCAGCACAGGAGAAGCATTGATATGGCAGCTCATCATACCCTCACGCTCTCCATCTCCTACTTCAAAAAGCACCTGAACAGATATATTTTTCTGCTTATCTCACTGAGCATCGGGTTTGCAGTTATTACCATAATGTCTTCCCTCTCCATGGGAATGACAGACACACTACACAACTCCGCCCGGGGTCATTACGGAGGAGACCTTTTTATTATCTCCTATGACAAAGACCACGGTAATAAGATGCACATGTCTGAACCTGAGCTGGTGAAAGACCTGCTGGAAAATACAGGCCTGGAATATGATCTGCTGCAAAAGAGGATCAACTATTACAGAGAAGGCATACTCTACTTCAATGGAGAAGGGGTAGGTCAGAAAAATGTGTATGGTGTGGAATGGGAAGATGAGGATTTTTCTGCACTGGATATTGTAGAAGGCTCTACAGATGATCTGATTCTCGATCAAAGCATAATGATATCAGAAACCGTTGCCTCTGAATTGGGATGTAAGATCGGAGACAGTATCATATTGCAGGGCAATACTCTCAGCGGGCAGAAGAATACAGTAAGCCTTGTGTTAAGGGCGGTATTTCGGGATACAAGCATATTTGGATATTACAAAAGTTATGTACCCTTGAAAGAACTGGCCTCTCTTTTGAGATTTTCTGAAGGAGATATCTCTTCTTATGGAATTTATAAACAGGAAGGTAGTTTTTCTTCTGAGGATATAAAAAGGGTTCATACTGCCTTGTCAGATAACCTTGATACGGCCCCCCTGCTGGAGAACAAAGAAGATCTTACCCGTCAGTTGGACCGTACTCAATGGACAGGTGAAAGGTACTTCATTATCCCTTTGAGCCTATACATCTCCCAGGTGGACGATCTTCTGACCGCCATAGACCTTGTCAGCTATTTCTTATACATCATGGTGGCCCTGATTATCCTTGTCTCTGTGGCAGTAAGTTATCAGATGGTTATCAGGGAACGGCTCTCAGAAATTGGAACACTTCGTGCCATAGGGATGAACCGGACCACCATCATGACCATACTCGTCCTGGAAGCCCTCTGGCTTTTCGGGCTCTCTCTTTTAATGGGGGCTCTCTTATCTATACCAGGATTTGGCATTCTTTCATTAATCGACTATTCCGCACTTCCCGGGTTTGAACTGTTTCTTCAGAAAGGGCGTCTTGTTCCTCTCTTTACAATAAAATCTGTGGTTCTCAATATTCTATTATTGGGACTCATTCTCATACCCGCTGCTGTCATACCATCTTATCGGGCTTCCCGCTATCCCCTGATTGAGGCTCTTACATAGAGTGAACTCACAATTATTAATAAAGGTTAAAAACATGAAACACTTTTACATCGTACTGCTTATATTATTATCAAGCTGCAGCCTATTTGAGCAGACCAAATCTGGAGAGGTTCAATTCGAAAGCGGATCTGATAACCGCAAGAGTAGGGCAGTAGTAAACTATTCGACTTATGAAGTAGATGAGAGTATGAATTCCATCGTTGATGGGTATACGGCTTATGGTAATAAAATAGGAGCTTATACACCTACAGAATTTTCAATTTCATTAAATCTTTTCCATTTCGTGAAGGCCCATCTGGATAATATGACAATTCCTGAAAGGTCTACTTCTATGTATATGGCAGTGTCCTTAGCAGAAGGAATGACTTATGACAAACGTGATAAACCTGAATTATTCACAGCCAATTTCATTGATGATGTGTCCCTGTATCCGGATGAGGATTTTCAGGTTCAGGTCTACGATGGGATCAACATTAATTTTCAGCAGCAGAGGATCAATTATTCTCCTTCAATATCCCAGAATAAAACTTATATAAGTAAAAGCGAGAGTATGATCACGGTCCATATCCCCGGTTATGAAAATGTATGGCCGGATCAGAGTTATCAAAATAAGGAAGAACTCATCGAACAGTTTAAAAGCTGGTCGGAATTCACTTTTGATGATTCTTCGGTCTTTGATGTTATCGATGAAACAAGACAGTTTATAAATAATGCGGATGGGTCCCTCTCTTTCGGACTGGAGCATCTTCAGGGCAGTTATGGTCTGTTCTTTGATATGTACTCCGATACGATTCAACTGGCGGAGAATCCATTGGGAGAAAAGGATATTATTGTTATTCCTTTTGAAGGACTTCATATCAACAAAGATACATCAGCTGTGATCATTAAAGTTATTTGGGATCTGGATAATATTATTGAACTCTATGATAACAATACCCCAGAGCTCTTAAGCGATGACATTCTTGTGCTGGCATCGGATTACTGGAAACGTCTTTCCGTTGAAATTACTGAACATTAAAAAATACAGGGAGACTCTATGAAATCTGTTTACTCAATACTTTTTATGCTTTTTATAATGGTTCCCGGCCTCTGGGCCGAAGACTACCAGGTCATCCTGGAAAAGGTAGATGCCCTGGCCAGCTATATGGATACAGACTTTGCTGCCGAATATACAATTGTTGAAGATAAACCCGGTGAAGACCGGGAAAAGACAGTGGCCATTGTTTTCAGACGGGACGCCGATGAAAAGTATGTCATTGTTATAATGGAGCCCCAGGTGAGTAAGGGGCAGGGTTACCTTAAGGTTGAGGATGCCCTGTGGTTCTACGACCCCGAGAGCAGGCGATTCAACTTTTCAAGTTCTAAAGACCGATTTCAGAATACCAATGCCAGGAATTCTGACTTTACCCGTTCCACATTGGCCAATGACTACGATGTGACCGGGGCTGAGACAGTAAAACTGGGGCGTTATGACTGCTGGAAACTGCATCTTGAAGCCAACAACGATGGGGTGACCTATCCCATAATGGATGTATGGGTGGATGAGGACTATCTGGTCCGCAAGACAGAAGACTACGGACTCTCCGGGGAGCTCTTGCGAACCACCGCCTTTCCCAGCTACCAGATGGTAGAGGGACGCTACATTCCTCATAAATTTCTTCTACTGGAAACTCTGAGCCGGGAGAAAACACAAATCTCCATTAACAAGGTCTCCTTCCGGGATATTCCCAATACCACCTTTTCCAAGCAGTTTTTGGAACAGGTAAACCGCTAGGATAATTCTATGAAATTAAAACAATTGCCTGTACTCATAGGGCTGGTTCTTATACTGGGGTCATGTGAATTCCTTTCAAATCAGGATGATGTGTATGTCCCTGTGAGGATCTCGGAGATCGGATCGGCCTATTATCAGGATGAGATAGAAGTGATTAAGCTTCCCTATATTGAACTATACAATTACGGAAATGAGGCGGTGGATATCTCCATTCTGACCCTACGCTGCAGCTCTTCCATCATGGGCTCCAATGAGCTATTCGATGGAGAATTTGAGCTTCCCTCATACAGTCTTCAGCCCGGGGCTTATATGCTTTTAAGGGCAGGGGTAGAGGCTCACGAATTCAATTTTGATGATTATAAGAGCTACTATGATAAAGATCCTAAATATGTTCCGAATTATGATCCGGATGTCGGACTCAGGCTGGAAGAAGTTTTCAGCCCAGAGGAGATAGAGCGGAATGATGATGCTGTAAAGGGTATCTTCTATTTGAACAGGGTCGGGTACTTTCCCTATTGGACCAATCAGGGCTTTGCCGAACTTATCACCCAGGGACAGTCCGTAGATTTTATCCGCTGGGGATCTTCTTCCATCGCCTATCCCTCATCAGGAACCTTTGATGGGACCTCTCCAGGTTCCTACTTTGGAGAAATTACATTTAATATTGACCCAACACTCAGAATCAACCACATACGCAGTGTTGGACGCATAGATGAGAATACTGACACCGACAGCGGACTGGACTGGAAATCTTATTATCCGGCTACCCCCGGCGGACCCAATGATGGAGCTTCATCATGATGCGCAGACTTTGTTACTCCTTTCTTTTTCTCCTCTTTATGACGGCTCCTCTTTTTGCAGAGGAAGCTTCTGAAGATCTGATGGATGAAGACATGAACCTGGATGCTCTCTTTGAAGAGGAGTCGGAGTTTCAGGATATAAGTGAAGAAGAAACCAAAGAAGTTGCCCGGCAGGCCGTACCTCAGGAGCAGTCGGGAGTCTCCAGTACGGACAAGGAAATTGACCTTTTAAACGATGTTATCAAGAAGAGCAGTTATTCTCTTATTGGAAATTTCCGTTTTGTAGGGGGCTATTCATCGGGGTGGAACTACATGCCCTGGAACCCGGGGATCAACGACAGTTCTGGACTGGATTCTATGGCTTTGATGGATATGAAATCTTCCATCAGTCTGAACTTTCAGATAGGTCCGGAATTCCGGGTTCTGCAAAAATATTCTCTCTCCTTTCCCGAGCTGGAAACAGAGGTTACAGAGTTTTTCTGTGATTTCAATGTGAAAAATTCTCTCTATGTCCGTATGGGGAGGCAGACTGTCACCTGGGGAATCTCAAGGAATTTTCCCTTTACCAATCTCACTGCCCGTGTTCCCGATGATTTTGGTGACAGGACCAATGATCCCTATCTTGATGAGGCGGATTCCTATGCTCTTAAATTGAATCTTCCTCTGGGGATCGGGGGTATTGAGGGGCTTGTATTCACCAGAAATGGTTTTTTTGAAGACCCTCTCCAGCCCAGTGCCGATGAGATCGGCTATGGAGGCAATGTCAACCTTGCCACCAGGAATTTTGACCTTACCATGGGTACCTTCTACCATGCCCAGATGAATCTCCGTGGGTTTTACTCTTTCAGTTCAACACTGTTCAAGAACATTGAAATATATCAGGAAGGGCTTATTTCCTATGACATACAGGGAGATGATATTCAACCGGACAGGGAAAATCGTTTTACGGCTATAGACGCCTATTATCAGTATCCTGTGACACGGGATGACTATGACTATGAGTCTACTTTATCCGATGCCTGGGACTTCTCTCTGAACCTGGGCTTCTATATGGATTTCTTTGATAAAAAACTGAAGCTCTCGGGGGAATACTTTTACTGCGGTGAGGAAACAGAGCTGGATGTGAAAAATACGCAGTTTCCTCTGCTCTGGGGACATAACCTTGCTGGAATGGTCTCCTATAAAACAGGTAAAAATAAGCTGAACCTCTTTACTCAGCTTAAGTACAATCCAAGTGAGAATTCGGGACTGGTTATTCCGGGTATTACCTGGGATGCGGTTCCTTACCTGACCATCAATATGGCGACCCCCATCGTCTGGGGTTCTCTGGACGGAGGGTATAACCAACACAATCCAGACAGGAAGGACAGGCCCGTGAGTTTTATCATTACGGCTGTTCTTTCAGGGAAAATTTGAAAAAATATGTTGATAATAAATTGGAGAAAATAGTGATATCCCTTAAAAAACCTTTGGTTCTGTTGATTCTTGTATCCTTTTTTTATCTGTCAGGCTGTGATCTTATCGGATCAGATGAGAACAAAGAGGATGCGAATCCTGTCAATCTTCAGACTGCAGGCTTAGATGTCATTGGCAAGGGTTACGATATTTTTGATCCTTATGCCGATCCGGAAGAGGTCAAAGATCCAATATTAGATGTGAATGCTCTTCTGGAACTCGGACTTATTGATATGCAGGATATAAATAAGGGAGATTTTACCAGCAGTTCCGGTGCTACTTATTCTGAATATTTTGAGAGCTTTAAAGAAAAAACAAAAATGAGCGGTAATTACAATTTTTACAGCGGCTCCGTCAATCAGAGTTTCGCCCGGGAAAGATTTGAATCAACAGCCTATAACTTTGCAACGATTCACAGTGATATTAAGAAGCATGCCCTTTTGATCAATGACAGGAGTAATGGTGATTTTTTGGTAGAATATCTTACTCCGGAATTTAAGACTGCCCTGGATAATCCGGATGATAATTCGGCTATGATTTTTGAAAATTATGGAACTCATCTGCTCACGGGGATTATAGTCGGAGCCCGGCTGGATTATAATTATTCGGCCAGGAAGAATACGTCTTCGGGAAGTGAAGATATAAAGCTTTCCGCCAAAGCCAGCTACAAGACCCTTTTCAAGTCGGCCACCCTGTCTGTGGATACATCCAGCCATTCCAATTGGGAAAGCTGGTATTCCGATGCAGAGTGGACCACCACTGTGATAGGCGGAAAACCCGAGTACGGTCAGGGAATTCAGAGTGATGGAGAGTATAAGGACTGGATAGACAGTATTGACAGTCATCCTGTATTTTCCAATGTTTATGATCGCGGTGTATTTCCCATTTGGGAGCTGGCACCAACTCCTGAGAAAAGGACACAGATGGAACAAGCCTACGATGTCTATGCTCAGGGGAAATCGGTCAATACAATCCCCACAGATCCTCCCAGACAATGCATCATCGATTTCTATATTCATTATGGAAAGCAGCGGGAATCTGTCATTGATATTAATAATAGAAAATACTATCTAGTCAATCAGGATTTGAATGAAGATGCAGGCGGGGAATGGACCTTCCTCTATGTCTGTTTCGGCAATGATGACGGAACATCCGGATTGGCTCCGATCACAGACATTGCCATCACCTACTCTGGAGGCGAAACTGCTGCCAAAAATGATGCAGGGGACTATGAAATTATCGGCCTGAGTGGTCCGCATAATGGTGACTTGAACAAGGGCACCGGGGGTGATTATCTGTATCTCTGTGTGTCTCGGGCATCAGGAGAGCCCCTGACAGATGTCTATACCAAAGATTCTGATGGTGACTATAGATATCCTTACTCCTTTGAATTCCCTGACTTAGGATATGACATTGTGAAACGCAGAGAATATAATCATTCTACTGATGTGGATGCGGATCTGAATAAAGAAGCCGGCGGAGATGATATCTGGCTCTATTTTTCAAAGAGTCAATTGGACTAAGAGGGAAAGATTTTTAATAGATCAGTATCTCAAGAGAATCAGACACTATTGAAACATCCTTAACAGTCAGGCTGTCCGGAAAGATGATTATAAAACTGTCCGAACTTGTTCTGCCGGGGATATTATTTCTTATGGCATGGATTGACTCGTCTGAACTTCCATCTGTGAAGTCTACTCTTACTTTAAACTTCATGGTGTCTATTACTCTGCCGCTTGTATTGTCAAAGTCACAGAGAACTGAAACTTTATCATTCTCTGTGTCAATAATCTCTATGGGAGTGTACTTTGTGATGTTGAGGCAGTCTGCCAATGAACTCACATCGTATAAGATACTGCCTGTGGTGGACAATCCATTTTTATCTGCAATGATGTATTCCAGGGTCCATTGACCCTCAGGACCTGAGAGAGTCTGTTCAAAGCTGATATGGAAATCTGCCGTTTCCTGATACTGCTGCACCGGCTCATTCTGTTGGTAGACTGTTTCACCCTTGTAGATGTGTTTCAAAGTAATGTCAGATATGTTTGCGTCCTCATCTGATAATTCAAGATATAGCTGAGGTGTTTCTCCCATAAAGAGCTGGCTTTCTACTATATCGATGCGTCCGCTGTCTACAATCCTGGAAAGCAGAACTTCGGGAGCAGAGCCTTTGACCGCCGGAAACTTGCAGGCTCCCAGTATTGTTAGAATGATGACTGTCAGGATGTATGATTTTTTCATTTTTCTGCCGTTTTAGAAGATATATTTAATGGTGCCCACAATGGCATAGTGAGTGAAATAATATGCGGCCTGTACTGTGTTCAGCTTCAGATGTTTTCTGTACAGAGTCCATTGATTCTTAGCCTCTTTAAGTTTATTACCCGTCCATGAATCGGTATGTATTCTTAATCGTGCCAGATCTTCTTTCAGACCATAGGCATGGCCCACTTTATTAAGAATCCTAAGCCAGAAATGGAGGTCATCCTTACAGTTCACCGACGTGTCCTGCAGTATTCTGCCTGTCTTCTCTGTATCGAACATGGCGGAGGAGGCCATAATGCTGCATGTTTTCTTTAATCTGTGTGAGTTAACTCTCTTAGGGACAGGTACTGGGAAACGACTCAGAATATTCCCGTCAAGATCAATCTTTTTATACTCTGTATAACTGAGGCCCGCATCCATCCGTTCCATAAATGCCACTTGATTTTTTAGTTTATCCGGATGCCAGAGATCGTCTATATCAAAGAATGCAATATATCGGCCTACTGCCTTTTTCATGGCAACATTTCTTGCATTGACAGGGCCTTTGTTCGTATGAACTCTATATACCTTTATTTTATCATATTTTTGTGAAGCTTCATCGAGAAGAACGTGGGTTAAGTCTGTGGAACTGTCGTCGACAATCATCCATTCAAAATCTGTAAATGTTTGTGACATAATACTATTGACAGCAGCATCGATATATTGATATCCATTATATGCCGGTGTAATGATACTGACTTTTGGCTGACTCATTTTTCCTACTTTTGAGTATTGGATTTCTGGTTAAGATAAGTTCAGTTTCACATGGCAATTTAAAAATAAATATAGGAATATTTCTTAGTTTTCTCTTTGTTTAATTGTGGTACTTTTAATTAAAGAGGAAATGAAAAACATCGTATGTCAAGCAGCAAATTGTTAAAATTTCTCAAGCACAATAAATTCCTATACTTGGGTGTTTTTATTGGTATCCTCATCGGTACATTTTTTCTGCTGCAATACAGGCAATATACTGACTTACTTCAGTCTGACATTGAAAAAATTGAGGTTCTTTTAAATAAATTATTTCATGCTTCAATAAATGGGGAAGTCGATCATTCCAATGCCTTTTTAAAAGTGGATATGTTACAGTTTCTTGAAAATTCTATTTTGTATGAATCTCTGTCTGGTGATTTACTATTCTCAAACATTTTAGACAAATTTTTTCTGGAAAGCATCTTCGATTATCTTTTGGAATTAAGGCAATCGTATCTGCAGCAGCTCAATTTGCATCTGAGACTTTATTCATTTTTTCTGTGGTCTTTTCTTACTATCATAACTACCTTCATAGCTTTGTCTTTTCTGTCAGCCTTCACTAATCGTAATTCAATAAGAAACAGGGAATACAGGGATAATGTAAATGAGAATATGCTGGATATTCTGGAGAAAGACAGGAATATTATATCCTATGAACTCCATGATGATCTGGCACAGAAATTAGCTCAAATCAGTCAGTTTTTTAATCATCCGGATTTTGAAGAAGAATCATTTGCACTTTTAAAAAAGTATTCAGAGGAATCCATACAACAGGTTCGCCTTGTGTCTAACAGGCTGAAGACTCCCGCATTGAGTAAGTTGAATGTTCAAGATTCCTATGAGCAGCTTTTTTCTGACTATAAAATTCTCACAGGGATTAATCTGGATTATAAAATTATCGGGATGAAGAATCTTCAGATGGCCGAATCTCGAGTTATTCATATATTCCGAATCGTTCAGGAACTTTTAAACAATGCAATCAAGCACTCTCAGTCAGAACAAGTACAGATATCCATAATCTACAGCCATCCAGAGATCATAGTTAAATACAAAGATAATGGTATCGGTTATGATTATAAAAAGTCCATGAACACTGGACTGGGGCTGAGCAGTATACAGTTCAGGATGAATATGCTGGAAGCAAGATGGACTCAGATGGACACACAGTCTAACGGAGTTACACTGATATTCAAGGTGCCCGTAAAAAATGAAGAATATATTACTAATTGACGATCACAATCTGATCTATCAGGGCTTAAAACGACAATTAAGTGATGATTTGGAGATATTCTATGCAGCCAATACTGCAGAGGCAAAGGAAATTGTCCACTCCCATCAGATTGACATAGCTGTTATCGATATCTCTGTGGGCCGTGAGAACGGATTTGATATTGCTCCGGATATAAAGCCTTTTGTAAAGAAAATCTTTTTTCTTACCATGCATAAGTCTCAGATTTATGTAACGAAAGCTATGCACGAAGGATATGATGGTTATTTTTTAAAAGACGAACCTTTAGATCTGATGGAAGAAGCTTTTTCTCATCCTGATAATAAGAAATTCTGGATGACAGATCTGGTTGCTTCTGTCCTGGAAAGTGCCGGTGCAAATAAGTCGGAGTTATACGATAAACTCTCTCCCCGAGAACAGCAAATTCTACGGATGACTGCGGAGGGTGCGGGATATAGGGATATAGGCTCTAAACTGAATATCTCTGCCAAGACAGTGAATGTGCACAGGGCCAATGCCATGCGAAAAATCAATGTTGAAAGCCAGATTGAACTTGTTAAATATGCCCTGAAAATCGGAATTATCGAAATAGACTGAGTCTCATCTTGACAAATTTGTTCCTGATATCTATATTCTCAATACTTAGAAATCAAACTAATAGAAATTGAACTATTAGATTTAGAAGGAGTTTCCCCTGTATAGTGATGAGGAAATAGACTCAGTCAGTGCCATACCCCATTATATGATGAAATTCGGTCATCATCTGATGAAGAGTTTCAAGCATATGGCGGGTGAAAAGTACAATCTCAACAAGACACAGATGAGGACCCTGGTTATGCTCAGGCGCAGGGGAAGTCATACAATGAGTGATATTGTCGCTCATATGAATATTGAAAAGGGCTCCATGACTTCTGTTGTGGACAATTTGACTAAAGAGGGCCTTGTCCGCCGGGAGCGCGATGAGAATGACCGTAGAAAGGTCCTTATTTCTCTTCTGCCTCCGGGGCATACTATCGCCTGTCAGCTTGAAAAAGAGATGGAAGCTCATATCCAGGAGCAGTTGGATCTGCTGGGAGAGGAGAAGGTGAAATCCCTTCTGGAGTTGGTAGACGTAGTTAAAGAGAGCCTTCATATCTGGGAGAATAAATTTGAGTAAACAAGTACATGATCATAAGAAGACCTTCGAGTCTGATTCTATAGGAAAACTGTTATTGAAGATGTCCATTCCGGCCACAATCGGAATGATCGTAAATGCTCTCTACAACCTGGTGGACACCATTTTTGTCGGACAGGGTGTGGGGGCCATGGGGATTGCCGGCTTGACCATCGGTCTTCCCATTCAGATGATTATCGGGGCATTGGGGATGACCTTCGGAACCGGAGCGGCATCAATTATTTCGAGGCGTCTTGGAGAAAAGAAACCGGATGAGGCCGCTAAAACCGCAGTAAACGCCTTTGTTCTGGCATTTATATGCAGCATCTCCATCATGATTCTGGGAGAGATCTTTATGGATCCCCTTTTATTCATTTTCGGGGCAACCGAAACTGTTCTGCCCTATGCTCGTGAGTATATGCAGGTGATTCTGCTGGGCTCCTTTTTTCTCTCATTTGCGATGGTGGGGAATAATATCTCCAGAGCAGAGGGGCAGCCCAAAATTGCTATGGTGACCATGATTATCGGTGCAGGTCTGAATATTATCCTTGACCCCATCTTTATCTTTGGACTGGGAATGGGAATCAGAGGAGCGGCTATCGCTACTGTGATCAGTCAGTTCTGTTCCTTTGCTTTTATCATGCGTTTTATGATTGCCGGCAAGAGTCATCTTCCTTTGAAGTTGTCATATGTTAAATTGGATACTGCAATTGTAAAAGATATTAATACCCTTGGTCTGCCCACTCTGGTTCGCCAGGGAGGGATGAGTGCACTTGCTCTTGTAATCAACAATGTACTGCGTCATTACGGCGGAGACTTCGGCATTGCTACCTACGGCATGATGAACCGTCTTTTTATGTTCACCCTGATGCCCATATTCGGTATAGTTCACGGTTATCAGCCCATTGCCGGTTACAGTTACGGGGCAAAGCTGTTTGACCGTCTTAGAGAAGTGAATATAAAGGCCATGATGACAACCAGTTTTATGTCCTTTGTGGGTTTTCTATTCCTTCAGTTCTTTGCAGAATTTCTGATCCGGATGTTCACCCATGATGAGACACTTGTACAGATGGCTGTACCCGCCTTGAGAATCAGCTCTTCAGCCATTTTCTTACTTGGACTACAGGTTATCTGCTCCACGTATTTTATGACCGTGGGCAAGGCATTCCCGGCCTTCTTTCTCAGCCTCTCCCGTCAGTTTATCTTCCTTATTCCTCTTGTACTGATACTGCCGACTTTTTACGGGCTCAACGGGGTCTGGTATGCTCTGCCTCTTGCAGATGTACTCTCTGCAATTGTTACGGTTACCTGGTTTTCCATCAGCTGGCGAAAAACAAGGATAGAGATGACAACCGGACTCACTCCTGATGCAGCTGCCGAAGCTGCGGCAGTTAAAGTCTGATTATTCCGGACTTTTGTTTTTCCGGATTCTGTTTTAAGATGGGGGCATGAAAATGCTCCCTTTTTTATTGTCATTCCTTCTCTGTATTTCCTACTTACATGCAGAACCCCTTTCTGATAACTCAGTGGATTCCGATGCATCGGAAACTGTTGCGGCAGAATTAAATACTCTGGCCGAACATCTGGGAAGGTCTCTTGAAGATGTTATTGCAAGGGACGGGCTTCCCGATGAGATGTATACCGTTCGCGGTCCATCTGATGGTCAGGATTCTGTAGTCTTTTTCTATAAAAACAGGATTTCAATGTTCTGGGCTGAGTCCCATGTCTGGCAGATCAGAGCCGACCGGGAATATCTGTCAGATCAGTATATTCTGCAGATGGGAATGAGCCGGGATGAGGTAATCTCTGTCCTTGGAAAAGCCGACCTGGACAAAGGTGAATATTATATCTACACCCTTCCTCAGAGAGGATATCCAGTCTCCTGTGCACTCTATTTTGAAGAAGACAAGCTGAGTGATCTTTATGTTTACAGGAGTGATTACTAGATGTCACGACTTTGCCTGACCCTGTGCCGATCAACACTGGCAGCAAACCTCGAGGATCTGGGGCAGAACTCTCCCGATCTGGCCGAGCTTCGGATCGATCTTCTCGATGCTTCTGAACTTGATAAAATCAGTGATTTTCCTGCTCAGGCGGGGACTCCTCTCATACTGACCTGCCGGAAGGTTATTGATGGTGGTAAATGGTCGGGTAGTGATGAAGAGAGAGAAGATCTCCTTCTTAAATCCATGGAAGGTGCATTTGCCTTTATAGATCTGGAGGAGGATGAATCTTCTGAAGTCCTGGCTGTTCATGCTGCGGGGAAGGGAATCCGGATTATCCGTTCATTCCATGATTTTGATCAGGTCCCCGGAGATCTTGCACAGAGGCTCCAAGAGATGTCCAGCCGGGGTGACCTGGTAAAGGCTGCTGTAATGCCTCAGGGAATTGCCGATGTTCTGGCTCTGTTCCGGATAGGTCAGGACTGGAAGAAGACTCATCCCGCCGAGGATAATCTAATCCTCCTGGGAATGGGTGCCTATGGAGTGGCAACCCGTATTCTGGCACAGAGGATGGGAAGTTTCCTGACCTTCTGTTCTCCCGGCGGCAGCGAGGCTGCTCCCGGGCATATGGACTGGGATACACTTCATAATCTATATAGGGTCAATGAAATAGATGATCAGACCGGGATATACGGAATAATCGGAAATCCTGTGCTCCATACACGATCTCCCCATATCCATAATCCCGGGTTTAAAGCCATCGGTGAGAATGCTGTCTACCTCCCTTTTACGGTGGATGATGTTCCGGCATTTTTTGAGCTGGCGGAACATCTTAAGATCAGAGGATTCTCTGTAACTGTACCTCATAAACTTGCAGTACGGAATCATCTAGACCGGGAAGACTCGGCGGTCACCGCCATCGCCTCATGTAATACTGTCGTGAGAACCGTAAATGGCTGGGAAGGTTATAATACGGATGTCGAAGGCTTTATCCGCCCTTTGATAGAGAACGCCGGAAACCTTAAAGGAAAAACTGCCGCAGTTATCGGAGCAGGAGGTGCCGCCCGGGCTGTTGTGTATGCACTCTTGAAGGAAGGCTGTGATGTGAGCATCTTTAACAGAACCGAAAGCCGTGCTGCCGCCCTTGCAGATGAGTTGGGAGGCCATGGTTATTCTCTTGTAAAGCTGAAGGCTGAGATGGATGAAGGAAAGTCTTACGATTTTCTGGTTCAGACAAGTTCTGTGGGTATGCACGGTGCTGAAGGTCCGACTAACCCCGTACCTTTTTACAAATTTACAGGGCGGGAACTGGTCTATGATATTATCTATACCCCCCCGCTTACCGATCTTATGCAGAAGGCAGCTGATGCGGGTGCACAGACTCTGGGAGGTATGCCCATGCTCCAGGAGCAGGCCAGAGCTCAGTTCAGACTGTTTACGGGAAAGGAACTCTTTTAATAGCTGTCAGTACTCGATGGAGTTCATCAGAACTATCATTATGGAACAGAAAAGAAATCCCCCGAAGGCCACAATAGAAGTTGTTGTGATAAGAACCTTGTCAGTTAAGGTAAAATCACTCACTTTTTTGGATCGTTCTTTTATATTATTCTTATTTATTACTTTCGCCATGGTTTATATCCTGCCTATTTGATAATCAAATCATTTTAGCGTATTTTTTATCTTGATGGAAAGTCTATTTCTCTCAAGTGGTGCAGTTATTTTCTCCATGACCCTTTGAGATTCTCTGCGGCTGTCCTGTTTTTTATGAAACAGAGACTTCACTATTGCAAGATACGGTAAAATGCAGTTAATGTATTGTTGAAATCATTAATCTGAGTTAAAATTATTGTTGATATATTAAGGGGTCAGACATGTTGAAGACTGTTATGAATTCTTTTCACGTAGAACAGGGTGCCAGGATGGTGGAGTACGCCGGATGGGAGATGCCTCTATTTTATGGCCCCGGGGCAACCGAAGAACACAGGATTGTCCGCAGAAGCGCCGGGATATTTGATGTCAGTCATATGGGGCGTTTCCGTATACAGGGACCCGGCAGTACGGATTACCTGAATCATCTTATTACAAGCAATGTAAAAGCACTGCAGCCCGGTCAGTCGGGTTATGGAATCCTTCTGAAAGAAGACGGTGGTATCATCGACGATATCTTCCTGTACAGAATGGGTGAAGAGGACTATTCCCTTGTGGTGAATGCCTCCAATCTGAATAAAGACTGGGAATGGCTGGAGCTGCACACAGGCCCCTTTGAAGTTACCCTAACAGATGAGTCTTCTCAGACTTCACTCTTTGCCCTTCAGGGACCTCAGGTAATACCCGTTCTCGAGAAACTCACATCCCTCTCCCTGCAGGATGAATGGGAACGATTCGGCATACGTGAGCTTAAGCTTAACAATATTACATTTCAGGCCGGGCGTACCGGCTATACCGGTGAAGACGGTGTTGAGATCTTTGTAGATAATGAAGCGGCCCTGGAGTTATGGAACAGTATTCTGGCTCTGTTTGCTGATCATTGTGAAATAAGCCCCTGCGGCCTTGCCTGCCGGGACAGTCTTCGATTCGAACCGGGATTTCCCCTCTATGGACATGAGCTGGGTGAAGATATTCTTCCCCCGGAAGCCTTACTTAAATGGGCCTGTGACATGCAGGGTGATTTTATCGGTAAAGAGGCTGTGGAAGCTCTTCTGGAAAAAGGGCTTGAGAGAAAACTGATAACCCTCTCCCTTACAGAAAAAGGAGTTCCCCGGGAGGGTTATGAAGTTCTTTCATCTGATGGAGAAGTGATAGGAGAGGTTGTAAGCGGGCTGTATGCACCTACAGTGGATAAGTATTGCGCCAACGCTTTTGTTTCTCCGGCCTATGCCAAGGCGGGAACGGAAATACAGGTCTCCCTCCGGGGACGAGTGAAGAAGGCCGTCGTTGAAAAGCGTCCCCTCTACAGGCCGAGTTATCGCTGACCCTTTCATTTAAGAATCCTGGTAGTGCAGACTGTTTAAATAACCTAAACTGTAGATCAGTTTAGAAAATACATAAGGAGTAAATCTATGGAAATCAGATACGCAAAATCCCATGAGTGGGCGGCAAAAGAGGGAGATCTCTACATCTGCGGTCTCAGTGAGTATGCCCAGGAAAAGGTCGGAGACATTGTATTTGTCGAGCTTCCTGAAACCGGAGCCGAGGTAGAGCAGGGTGCTCCCTTCGGTGTTATTGAATCTGTAAAGGCGGCCAATGATCTCTACGCTCCTCTTAACGGTGAAGTTGCAGAAGTTAACGAAGGGCTTGAAGATGAACCCGAACTGGTTAATTCATCGGCTCTGAAAGATGGTTGGATCTGCAAAATAAAAAGTGATGATGACAGCTTTTCCGCTCTTATGAGCGAGGAAGAGTATAAAGAATTCCTGAAAGGTCAGGATGAATAGAGGGTTCCGGGAACGGAATAATAATTAAATAATTCGAGGTTGGTAAATGAGTTATATTCCCCATACTGAGAGCGACCGGCTTAAGATGCTGGAGCAGATCGGGCTTGAAACGGTTGAAGAACTGTTTCAGGATATTCCCGAAAGTTGTCGTTATCCTGAACTGAACATTCCCGACGGATTGCCGGAAATGGTAGTGAAGAAGAGACTCAAGGATCTGTCAGATCGAAATCAGAGTTCAGATGATGCCCTGTGGTTTCTGGGAGGCGGTCTGTATAGACATTTTGTCCCTTCAGTAGTGGATGCAGTACTTTCCAGAGGGGAGTTCTTCACTGCCTATACTCCCTACCAGCCCGAGGTCTCCCAGGGTACTCTTCAGGCTTTGTTTGAATTCCAGACTATGATTGCCGAACTCTACGGAATGGAGGTGGTCAACGCTTCTCATTATGATGGTGCTGCAGCTATGGCCGAAGCTGCCCTGATGGCCCTGCGATGCAAGTCCGGCAGAAAAGAGATTGTTCTGGATGAGGGAATCCACCCCGAGTATATCGAGGTTATGGAGACCTACCTTGCCGGCAGTGATGCCCTTATGAGAAAAGGACGGCCAGATGATAATTCTGCCTGTTTTATCACAGCCAACCCCGCTTTTACCGGAGAGATTCGGGATCTTAAGGCCCTCGCGGAGGAGTGCCATGGTGTTGGAGCTCTTTTTATTGTTCATGCAGACCCTCTGGCCTGCGGGCTGCTGGAAAGTCCGGGAGTCTGCGGTGCTGATATCGTTACCGGTGAAGGCCAGCCTCTGGGTATACCCATGAGTTACGGCGGTCCCAGCCTGGGACTCTTTGCTACTACTAAGAAGCTGATCCGAAAAATGCCCGGCAGGGTTGTGGGGAGAACAATGGATGCCGGCGGACGTGCCGGATGTGTTCTTACTTTTTCTGCCAGAGAGCAGCATATCCGCCGTGAAAAAGCGACAAGTAATATCTGCTCCAACCAGGGACTGATGGCCCTGGCGGCTGCGGTGTATATGGCGGCCATGGGGAAACAGGGTATCAGAGAGACAGCCCGTCTTATCTATGACAAAACAGCCTATGCCTCTCTGACTTTAGGTCAACTTGAAGGATTCTCAGTGGATCAGGGCTCATCCTGTTTCAGGGAGTTTATACTGAGCTGTCCCTCTCCTGCAGCGGATATTGCGGATGCATTACAGAAGAAGGGAATTTTCCCCGGTCTGGCATTAAGCCGCTTTGAAGCTTCTGAATATCGTTCCGCCTATAGGGAAAATGATCTTCTGGTCTGTGTAACCGAGATGAATAGTAAAGATGAGATTGACCGGCTGGCAAAGGCTCTGACCGCAGCCGCCAAGGGGAACATGTAATGGATCAGAATAAAATATCCTCCCTCTGGGAGCTGAGTTCATCGGGCCGCAGGGCCGTAAGAGTGCCGGCCAGTGATGTTCCAAAAGCGGAACTTGACGAAAAACTGGCAAGAAAAGTGGAGCCCGAGCTGCCTGAAGTCAGCGAACTTGATCTGATCAGGCACTATACCCGTCTCTCAACCCTTAATTACAGTATTGATACCCGTTTTTATCCTCTGGGCTCATGTACTATGAAATACAATCCCAGGCTCAATGAGCAGACAGCCAGAATGGCCGGTTTTGCGGCCTCCCATCCCTATGCTCCTGAATCTCTTGTTCAGGGAAATCTTGAGCTTTTATATGAACTTCAGAATGGGCTGAGCGAACTGGCAGGATTCAAGGCAACCAGTCTGCAGCCTGCAGCAGGAGCCCATGGTGAACTTGCGGGTGTTCTGATGATCAAGAAATATCATGTATCCCGTGGTGATAAGGGGAGAACCCGTTTTCTTATCCCCGATTCGGCTCATGGAACCAACCCCGCATCCGTCGCCATGGGTGGATTTGAAGCCGTGGAACTTCCTTCCGACGGGAGAGGAAACATAGATCTTTCTAAATTGAAGGAACTCTGTGATGAGAGCATTGCAGGGATTATGATCACCAATCCCAACACCCTGGGGCTCTTTGAAGAGCAGATTATTGAAGTCATTGAGACCGTTCATGCCTGCGGCGGACTTGTCTACGGAGACGGAGCCAACCTTAATGCCATCATGGGGGTTGTAAAACCCGGTGAGCTCGGATTTGATGTGATGCACTACAACCTGCATAAGACCTTCAGTACTCCACATGGAGGAGGAGGTCCCGGTGCAGGCCCGGTGGGTGCTGCGGATTCTCTAAAAGATTTTCTCCCCGGTCCTATAGTTGTTGTCTCTGAGGATGACCCCGACTCCTATACTCTTGCAAAACCGGAAAAAAGTATCGGCCGCCTCAAGGGATTTAACGGAAACTTCGGCGTTCTTGTGAGAGCCTATACATACTTCCTCTCTCTGGGAGGAAACGGCCTGAGGGATGCTTCAGAAAGTGCTGTTCTTGGTGCAAATTACCTGATGTCAAAGGTGAAAGATATTCTTCCACCCTGGTATGACAGAATTTGTATGCATGAGTTTGTAAGTTCCGGTCAGAATCTGGCAGAAGGTGTTCATACAATGGATCTGGCCAAGCGGCTTATTGACTATGGATTCCACCCCCCTACGGTTTACTTTCCCCTCATCGTACCTGAGGCTCTGATGGTGGAACCCACCGAAACCGAGAGTCTGGAAATCCTTGATGCATTTGCTGATACTCTGCGAATCATTGTTAAAGAGAGTCAGGAGAATCCACAACTGCTCCATGACGCACCCCACAGGGAGATGGTCTCCCGTCTGGATGAGGTCATGGCGGTTAAAAAACCGGTGCTGCGGGATATCCTCAGACTTTAATTCGCTTTTCTTAGAAAAGAGATACCCGTATCTTTGAAATCTGACTGATCTTTCTGACAGGACATTGAAATGGCTTGTCCGGGAGTTCTGTACCTATAAGCAGGGCATCCGCCTCCTTCTGGTTTTCCAGTTTGAGGGGGACGATCCTGTGTGTTTTAATATCAAAATCTCCTTCGGGAAGATTAATATCCAGCTGCCAGGCTCTGTTGCCGATCACAGACTGTATCATCCTGAGTTTTCCCTGATAATCGAGACCCTTTACCTTACGGATTCCACTCTTCATCATAGTAGTGCTGAGCTGTTCTTCCATAAAGATAACACCCCGTCTGATTCTTTCACCCAGTTCCCGTTTGTCTTCTGAAGGCAGTCCTTCAAGGGCTTCGAGTTTTGTGATAAGAAGATCCATATGATCAGGGGCAATCTGGGGAAGCTCTTCGGCCTCACCGGGTTCATTATGATGAAACATAGGTTCTTTTACTGAGTCAAGAATTTTGAAATCCGCCTTGTTTCCGCTAGTCTCCGGTGCCTTGCGTACATGGGGTACCGTGCGGATTCCCAGGTTTTCAAGAATATCCTCCCACTCCGCCTTGTTTTCACGGCTCAGCAGAAAGATACCGGGAGCCGGATATCTGAGGATGTAGGGTTTGAGGGCAGCACTCTGTTCGAGTACATTCCGTCTGGATTCATCCACTTCCAGAACCAGAGCATCCCATATAAGACAGCTGTTATACTCTTTTTCCCAATCTTGTAATGAAAAATGGACATTCTGGGAGAGGGGTATAGAGAACCGCACTGTCAGTTCTTTTTCAAGTTCTTCCAGTTTCATCCCTGTCTTCAGATAGGATGCAAAGGATCGGTCTGTCATCTTCAGCTGTGCGAATGAATCGTAACGTTCGGCTTCCAGTGACAGGGCCATGGGGAGACTGAAGGGAGCTTCGGGAGTCAGGTTTACATCGAAGGTGGCATGAAAGAACACCGAACCGGCGGCCTGGGGTGCCGGAAAGGCTGTGAGCCTTGCCAGCATGGGATGCAGGTAGTAACAACCATCCCTGTATAAAAGGAGATTAAAGGTTTCAAAGCGTTTTATCATTGTCATCACAGGAAGGGGTGGAGGTCCGTTGTAGATAGAATCTCCCAGTATCCTGATCAGTGAGATCAGATCATCCTCTTCAATGCCTCTGTTGGCAGGCAGCTGATTCAGGAGTGATTCGGTAAAATCCATTCCTTTGTCGGGATTGGCTCTGTCTGTGGTGATGATCTGGCCCCAGAGGGTTAAAAGTTGTGTTCTTCTGTCCAGTGCCGAATAACGTTTAAGGTTTTCAAGGCGCAGAGACCAGCTTCCTCCCTGTTCCTTGAGAAGTTTCAGGGACTTCAGTGTATTGAGAAGGAGGTGGAGTTCTTCTGACTCGCCGTTTGTAAAAATCTTTATTGGATAGAGCTGACCCAGTTTCTGGAGAAATTTCTTTTTCAATGATCCGTCATTATTTCCAATCTGCTGCTCTCTATGAATCAGGGAGAGAAAACAGATAAGGAATGAGCCGTTTAACAGGGGCAGTGTCCCTGTCTCAGGCGGAAGTGAGGGGTGAAGTTCGTAGAGATGACCTGGATTCAGATCTTTCTTTATCTCTTCCGGAAGAAGAGGGCTGCAGCTGAGGCATAAACCTGAACTCTTTTTTGTATTGAAAATAAGAAGCCGCTCTTCAAGATTTGTTATAAGGTTCTGTATTTCGAAGGGTGAAAAACGGGAGGAGAAAAAATCCTTTAAAAAAAGAACATCGGGACATTGAAACCAGTCCACAGCGGATAGAATCAGAATATCCTCCCGGCTGGTCATGCTGGTCTGTCTCAGTACATATTCAGGACGGCTCAAACGGAAAGCCAGAGTATTGAGAAGGTCGGTTTTGTTATAGGGTGTGTCTACACCTCCCAGGTAGTTGTTCATGATTTCCATAAACACATCTTCCGGGAGTTCTCTTATCAGGGTATTCCACTCTTCCCTTTCTCTTTCGCTGCTCACAGTTCCTCCATTCCAAGGCTGATAGTATATTTATAGCCCTGCTCGGTCAGAAACTGCTGTCTGTTTGCAGCATACTGCTCTTCAACAGTATAACGGGTTACAAGTGAATAGAACCAGGAATCTCTGTCCTTGGGTCTCAGGATACGTCCCAGACGCTGGGCCTCCTCCTGTCTTGAACCGAAGGTTCCTGAAATTTGTATGGCCACCGAAGCATCGGGCAGGTCAATGGCAAAGTTTGCTACCTTGGACACGACTATGATCCTCGATTTTCCAATACGGAAATCGTCATAGATCTCCTCTCTCTGAGCATTGGGAGTCTTTCCTGTAATCAGAGGGGCATTTAAGATCTTCGCCATCTCCTGAAGCTGTTTTACATACTGTCCGATCACCAGGATGGAGTCGTCAGGGTGTTTTTCTATGAGTTTGAGAACCAGTTCCGGTTTCATGGGGTTTTCTGCGGCAATTCGGAATTTAAGCCTCTTGTCTGCAACGGCATAGCTGGTTCTGAGGTCTTCGGGAAGGTCCAGGCGCATCTCATGACACCATGCCGTGGCGATCCAGCCTCCGGCTTCAAGTTCCTTCCAGGGGACATCGTAGCGTTTAGGGCCTACCAGTGAGAATACATCTTCCTCTGCGCCGTCTTCTCTGACAAGGGTGGCTGTGAGACCAAGGCGGCGGACCGCCTGAATTTCTGCTGTTACTCTGAATACCGGGGCCGGCAGAAGATGGACTTCATCGTAGATGATAAGTCCCCAGTTACCCTTCCGGAAAAGAGAAAAATGCTCATAGGCACTCTCTTTATCCTTTCTCCATATGAGGATCTGGTAAGTACCGATGGTGACAGGTTTGATCTCTTTTCTTTCACCCGTGTATTCACCGATATCTTCTGCTCTGAGGTCGGTCTTATCAATAAGTTCTCTTTTCCACTGATGCACCGCAGCCACATTGGTGGTGAGGATCAGGGTTTTACACTGAATCCGGCTCATGGCTGTCATTCCGATAACCGTCTTGCCTCCCCCGCAGGGAACAACCACTGTACCGAATCCGGTTCCCGGCTTGTTGTTTCCAATGAAAGACCTTATGGCATCTTCCTGATAGTCCCGGATATTCAGTTCCTTGCCGCTGAGCATAATTTTTCTAAGGTTTATGGGACATGGGTCTCCAGACTTGAGAGGTGCCAGGTCCTCCACCGGGAATCCGGCTCTGATAAGGTGGAGCTTTATTGTTCCCCTGTCCATCAGTTTAAAGAAAAATCCATCTTCGGCGGCGGTGAGGTATTTTTTAAGATTCTTGAGGTGGGCAATCTCTGTAAGGATTGCGGGGTCTGTGGACTTCAGGTACAGAGTCTCTTCATCCTCGGTGGCATCGATCTTTATAAGACCGTAGCGGGAGAGGGTGGAACGGACAAAGTACAACACGTTTTCGGGTACGGGAAAACGGGAGTGTCTATTAAGGGCGACCAGTATGTCATCCTCACTGATTCCGGCGGAAGCGGCGTTCCACAGGGAGAGAGGTGTCATTCTGTAGGTATGTATATGTTCGGGAGATTTTACAAGCTCTGCAAAGGGGGATATATCAGCCCTGGCTTTATCAAAGCCCTGGTTGTGAACATCCAGCAGGAGAGAGTGGTCACCCTGTACTATTAGTGCAAGTTGGGAAGTATCAGTCATAACCAGCTATTATATCGATTTTAGAGGATGTTTTCAATAAGTGCCGGCTCCGGCTCAGATCTGTGGGAAATGGCAGGCCAGATATCTGTTTTCTAGGATTTCCTTAAACTCAGGAGCTTCCAGACATTTCTCCTGACGCTTTGGACATCTGTGGTAGAAGGGGCATCCCTCCAGAGCTCTGGTTGAGTCAAAGGGTTCATAGGCTTTAAGTTCCAGGGATTCATCCATTCTGCTGGGAATGCTGTCGTAAAGGAGTGACGTGTAGGGATGCAGTCTTTTTTCAGCCAGAGCCTGTGCAGATGCCTCTTCTACAATTTTCCCCCGGTACATTACTCCTATACGGTCACAGAAATAGGTGGTCACAGTCAGGTCATGGGCTATAAAAAGCATGGTGAGTTTAAATTTTTCCTTCAGTTCCAGCAGAAGGTTCAGAATCTGGCTCTGTATTGATACATCCAGTGCCGATACAACCTCATCACAGATCAGGAGCTCAGGCTTCATAATCAGCGCACGGGCGATGGATATTCTCTGTCTCTGTCCTCCCGAAAAGTCAGCGGGCCGGCGGTCCAGATCTTCGGCATTGAGTCCGACAGTCTCCATCATCTCCTCCGCCTCTTTCCGGGCAGCCTCATCCCCCGGCCAGGAGGGACTCTGTCTGTAGCCCGCAGTGAGTATGCTGTAGATATTCATTCTGGGGTTCAGGGAGCGGGCGGGGTCCTGAAATACATACTTGACCCGGCTTCTATAATCAAAGAGTTCCTTTTTATTCAGTTCATTCAGGCGATGTGACTTACCGTCCTGGCTGTGAAAAAGTACTTCTCCCTCATCGGCTTTATACATTTGCACCGCGAGGCGGGCCAGAGTCGTTTTTCCACAGCCTGATTCTCCCACCAGACCGTAAGTTTCACCTCTTTTAAGCTTGAGGCTGACTCCGTTCACAGCATAGACAAAGCGTCCGTACCGGGCAAACAGTCCAGCCTCCAGTGAGAATCTTATCTTAAGGTCATTAAGTTCCAGATGGCAGTCTGTGCATGGTGTACTCATGATTTCACCTCTTCTTCTGAAGCTGGACTTTCTGTTCTCACAAGAGGATTGAAACAGCGGAGCTTTTCACCTTCTGAGTTCATAATTTCCAATGGGGGAATTTCTTCTCTGCAGCGCTCCTGAGCTCTATCACAGCGGGGAGCAAAAGGGCATCCCGGTTCCGGATGAATCGGATTGGGTACGGTTCCGGGAATTGTATGCAGCCGGTCTGTAGTGTAATGGCTCCCAAAGGCAGGGAGAGCATGAAGCAGTCCCCGGCTGTAGGGGTGGGAAGGTCTGCTGTAGAGCTGTTCTGCTGCTGCTTCCTCCATTACCAGTCCTCCGTAGAGAACAAGTATTCTATCGGCAATTCGGGCAACCAGATCCAGATCATGGCTGATAAAGATGATTCCCATTTCCCTTTTTTTTCTCAGTTTAAGGAGAAGTTCAATGATCTGTGCCTGAATGGTAACATCAAGAGCAGTCGTCGGCTCATCGGCAATAAGGAGCCGGGGATTTCCGGCCAGTGCCAGGGCGATCATGACTCTCTGAAGCTGTCCCCCCGAAAACTGATGGGGGTAGCTGGTAAGACGCTCTTCGGGCTGAGGAATTTGTACTTCCTCCAGCAGATTTATGGCTCTTTTTTTTAATTTTTCATCTGTTTCTGAAGGATAGTGGAGCCTCAGGGTTTCTCTAAAGGTTTTCTCCATGCTGTAGAGTGGATCGAAGGATCGTCCCGGCTCCTGAAAAATCATGGCAGTTTTACTGCTTCTGAATCGGGGCAGTTCCTTTTTTTTGTCCAGAGCCTGCACATCCTGACCCTCAAAAAGAATTGTCCCTTCAATTTCTGTATAATCCGGGAGAAGACGCATCAGAGCCTGAACACTTACACTTTTACCGCTTCCGCTCTCACCTACAATCCCCAGTATTTCTCCGGTTTTTAATGTATAGGACATGCCTCTCAAAGCCTTGAGAGCACCTCGGCGGAGGGGAAAGGTTATATGGAGCTCTGTAATTTCTACGAGATTACTCATCTGAGACCTCCCTTATCTCTGTGATAGGGATCAAGGAAGTCACGGAGCAGGTCTCCCAGAAAGTTGAAGGCCAGTGTGGTGATCAGGAGAAAAAGACCGGGTATAAGGAACCAGGGAAAGTTCCGCAGGTTGCTCAGAGTCGATATTTCACGGTTGATCAGGCTTCCCCAGCTTACAGCCGGGTCAACAATACCCAGTCCAAGATAACTCAGCACTGTCTCTCCCAGAATGAAGCCCGGTATCCCCAGGGCAATGCTTACAATAATGATGGAGGACATCTGAGGAATGATCTGTTTGAAGATAATGCTCAGTGTAGGGATGCCTTCAAGTACTGCATTGGCTATAAAGTCTTCCCTTTTGATGCTGTGCACCATCCCCCTGATAAGCCTGGCACTCCCGGGCCATCCTACAAAGCTCAAAATGACTGTGATTATCATAAAGGATTGACCGCTGGTCATGCTTCTGGCCAGAATCGATCTTAAAAAAAGGATAAGGTAGAGGCCGGGAACCAGGATGAAAAACTCGGAAAACCGCATGATAAACCAGTCTATTTTTCCACCGTAGAATCCTGCCAGCCCACCGAATGTGATGGCCAGGGTCATTGAAATCGTTATCCCGATAAATCCGATTGTCAGACTGATGCGGCTGCCGTAGAGGATACGGGAAAAAAGATCTCTTCCCAGGTTGTCCGAGCCCATCAGGAAAACAGGTGTATCATCTTCTCCGGGAGCCATGCCGAAGAGGTGACGCTCTGCGGGGATAAGATTCCAGAGTTTATAGGGTTCTCCTTTAACAAAGAAACTGACAGGTTTACTTGTCCCTCTGATCCGGGCATATTTCCAGTTGATTTCATTTATTACCGCCCTTTCCTGTACCTGAGGACCAAAGCCCAGATCAGAGCTGTACCAGCTGACTGCGGGAGGATGAAAACTCTTCTCCGAGAAACTTGTTCCCGGATTGTATGGTGCGATGAATTCCGCAAAAATCATCATCAGATAGAGGAGTATAAGAACAATGACCGAAATCAGTGCCACCGGTCTGTATAAGAGGGCTTTCAGGAATCCTTTCATTTATTTGAGTACCTTATTCGGGGATCTACAACGGCAAGAAGAATGTCTGCCAGAACCATTCCCAGGAGTACCAGGAAGGATGTGAACATCAGGTTGGCAAGAACCAGATAGATATCCTCCTGCAGAACTGCTTCATACATCAGTCTTCCAATGCCCGGGTAGGAAAAGATAATTTCCAGTATAAGGGATCCTGAGAAGAGGCCGGCCAGAAGGTTTGCGCTACTGGTTATATAGGGATTCAGAGTATTACGGAAGGCATGAGCAAAGTAGACTCTCCCTTCGGAAATCCCCCTGGCTCTGAGAGCTGTGATATAGGGCTGACCCAGCTGATCCAGCATGGTAGCCCGGATCATCCTCATGGTACCTCCGATTCCACCCAGAAAGGCGCCGATCAGCGGCAGAGTGATATGATGCATATAGGAAAAGACAAAACGCCCGGGATCTTCAGCAAAAGGAAATCCCGGATATGCCGTCACGGGAAAGAGACCTGTCACCGCTGCAAAAAGCTGCAGCAGGATAAGGAGGAGCAGTCCGGGAAAGGAGTGGAGAAAGAGGGCTGTAAATGTTGCCGCCAGGTCTGTTCTTGTCCCCACTTTTGAGGAGAAGTAAATTCCCAGGGCAAAGGAGATAAAGGTCAGCATAAACAGGGATATCAGGTTCAACAGGATGGAATTGAATATCCTGGTTTTAATAAGGTAGAGAATCGGGGCCCGGCTTATCATAGACTTTCCCAGATCATGTTCAACAATTATCTGTTTCAACCAATGGAGGTATTGCATGTAAAAGGGTTTATCCAGTCCCAATTCCGCCCTCATATCGGCTATTTTTTCCTCCGAGTATTCAAGGTCGCTGGACATGGCATTTCCTATGCCGCTCCCCTCACTCATCAACTGTGCCTGTACATGCTTTTC
Organism: Oceanispirochaeta sp. M1; assembly: GCF_003346715.1. Classification (NCBI taxonomy): domain Bacteria; kingdom Pseudomonadati; phylum Spirochaetota; class Spirochaetia; order Spirochaetales; family Spirochaetaceae; genus Oceanispirochaeta; species Oceanispirochaeta sp. M1. The sequence goes on along the minus strand of NZ_QQPQ01000004.1, from coordinate 186,763 downwards.
GACAATATCACCCGGTGCCAGCTCCATCAATGCGAAAACGGCAAAGCCCAGAATGAAGAGGATCACAACCATGGAGACGAATCGGCCCAGTATGAAATGGAGAAGGGGGTGGGCCCCTTTGATTTTGAAAATAAGGCCCATTATTTTGAGATAAAACTGCTTCATTCAGAATCCTTCAGAAACAGTCTATTGGTATCCAGCCCTCCCAGATTGTCATAAAACACATTATCCCACTTATCTCTGATGGCATAAAAGCTGTTTTGGTGGACCAGGTAGTAAAGAGGGAGTTCCTCCAGAAGTATGGACTGGAACTCATCCCAGATTTCCTTGGCCGCTACGGGATCGGGGGTGAAGCTTCCTTCATTATAGAGGTAGTCCACCCGGGCTTCCCAATCTGTAGCAGGCTCTTTCTGCAGGGGATTCCACAGATGGAGATTTCCATCGGAAGACCACACATTGGAACCGCCTGTGGGCCAGTAGTTACCGCTTCCAAGGCTGATCAGGATGACGTGCCAGTCATATGTCGCCGTGAGCATTTCAATCATTTTTTGAAAATCAAGGGGAGTCAAATTGACCTTGATACCCACCTTGCCGCATTCATCGGCGAAGATACTTGCCGCATCCATCCGGATGTTATTGTCGGAGTTGGTAATGATATCGAACTCAATGGCTCTGCCTTCAGTATCTCTCATGGTTCCCTTTTCGTCCTGTTTTATTCCGATGGATTCCAGAAGCTTCAGTGCTTCTTCAGGGTTATAAGTATATACATTGCTGATACTCTCATCATAATAAGGATTGGCAATTGCATAGTGATGGAGGGCCGGAGTGGCCAGACCTCTATAGATCTGCTTCACCATTCTGTCTCTGTTAGTCAGACGGCTCATGGCCTGGCGGAATTCCTTCTGTGTAAACCAGCTGAGTACGGGTTCTTCAAGGCCCGATGGATTCTGGTTGAAACAGATAAAGTTCGAACCCATTGTAGCTCCACCGTCATAGATGCTGTAATCTTTGTTTTCTGTATTAATCAGGTCGTCCAGATCTTCCGCACGAACAGCATATCCATCTCTCTCTCCGTTTTTAAAAAGGAGGTAGTTGGTGTTCATATTGGGGACAATTTTGTTTATTGATTTTTCAAAGTAGGGGAGAGGATTGCCTTCTTTATCCTTATCCCAGTGATCATTGTTTCTTTCATACACCAGCCGTACACCGGGGGTGTATTCAGTCAGAAAGTAGGCTCCTGCACTGGGGAGGGTCTTTACATCTGTATCAATGGAGAGAATCTCTTTGACTCCCTGGACTCCACCCTCTCTGAGAGCCGGTTCGTATATAAAGCGGGGACCGAAGGTCATATTACTGGTGAGCAGAGGGTTGGCCACTATTCTGGGATAGTGAAAGACAACGGTCATATCATCCAGTTTTTCCATCTCTATCCGGACATCTGTTCCGTCGGACATAGTCATAAACTGTCCGCTATATGCTGTCATCTGAAGATCAGAGTTCCCGTATATTTCATCATACCAGAAGATCAAGTCGTCAGCTGTGATTTTGATCTTTTCATCAGAATCAAAAAAGGACCAGTACAGATCATCCCTCAGGGTAAACAGGACATCCATTCTGTCTTCATCTTCAAAAACTGTAATTTCAAAATCAGCACAGCCGGATTTCCACTCTTTTATATAGGGATCATATTGAACCAAACCTCCCGGGAGAAGGGTATTTATTACGGCTGAAGAATCACCGTCACTGTCCGCAATGATCAGGTTGAAGGTCTTTGGGTCTCCGGTCAGTGAACTGTTCCAGATCCCACCGGATTTTCCTATAGCATAGATATCTGTACCACCCGGCTTCTTAATAGTTCCTGCCAGAATCCCTGCCTGATTTTCTACTTTCAGAGCCTGGGCCTCTTCCAGGGTCATCTCTTCTTCCCTTGAGCAGGATGCCAGGGCAAACAGCAGAAATCCGCTAATAAAAATTGTGCACAGTAGAGTTGAAAATCGGTATGTCTTCATATGATACCTTCCTGTTTTAATCTATTTACTATAATTAAATCTCTAAAAATATGGGAAAAAATATCAGCCCTTGTCTATAGGTCTGTTAATGGGAAAGTATATGCGGAAGCATACACCCTCGTGGTCAGAGCCCTCTTCGGCAGGCATGAACTCAACGGCACCGCCCAGTTTTTCGTTCACAGTTTTGAAAATAATAAAAAGGCCCAGTCCGGTTTTCCCTTCGCTGCGGCTGCTTGTGGTAAAAGGCTCAAACATGTGGTCCTTTAAGTCCCGGGGGATGCCTTTTCCGTTATCTCTGTATTCAATCATTCCACTTTGCCCTTCAAGTTCGGTCAGGGTAATTGTGATTTTTTTGTTTTTTGATTTTTCATCATAACCATGAACCAGGCTGTTTAGGAGAAGGTTGTTCATTACATGATAGAAACTGCCCGGGTAGGAGCGGATGTTGATGGCATCTCCCGAGAGAGAAATTTTAATATTTTGATGATTGAACTGCATGATATGGGTTCTGATAATCTCTTCAAGGTATTCCAGGAGTTCAAAATCAAGACATTCACCACCGGTCTCATCAAAGGAGAGGTTTTTAAAGCTGTCTATAAGTTTTGCAGTTTTATTCAGATTTTTACTCAGCAGGCTGCTTCCCTGATTAATCCGTTCGATATACTCATCAAGGGCTTCCCTTGTGAGGGTATCGTTCTTCAGTTTAGATTGTAATTTCGAAGTCAGATCAATAATATAACTTGAAGTGGTGATTCCAACACCCAGGGGAGTATTCACTTCATGGGCTACCCCCGTTACAAGGGAACCAAGAGCGGCCAGCCTCTCTTTCTGGATCATCTGTTTCTGTGTGTTCTGTAACTTCTCCATGGCGTCTTCAAGTGATTGATTGCTGATCTTCAAGTCTCTGGTTCTGTTCTCAACTTTTTCATTGAGAGTCTCATTCAGGCTGTACAGAGCTGCTTCGCCGGCTTTCCTTTTCTGTATGTTTGCCTGGAGAAAAAATATAAGGATAAGGAGAAAAATAAAGGTTATCAGAATGATTGTTGTTTCCCAGTGGTACTGATAAAAAAGGGTTTCCGGGAGGTTTATGACTATACTGTTGCGGGGAAGCTCATCCATCCGGATTGAGTTAGTAAGCAGTTTCTCAAAATCGAACATATATTGATGGGGTGTTTCCCATATGATAGGGATAGAATCGGCATCCTCACCGCTGAGAATCCGTTTGGCCATAAGACCTGCTTCCCGTCCCTGTTCAATTGCGCTCACGATATATCCGCCGACGATGCCATAGGGGAACTGGAAATCCCAGGCACCGAAGACAGGTGCATTTGCGGCATTTCCTATCATCCCGTTACTGTGGTTGTACTCAAAGTACTCATCCTGATTATCCCTTTGAAACAGGATGTTGTAGATAATAAAATCATCTCCCAGGAGTTCCAGATCTCTCACAAGTTCTTTCATTGAGATATCAGACCAAATTTCTATCTGTTCGAATTCCTTTTCAAAATCGGGCATGGCTTTGTCCAGAGCTTTCCTTATTCCCAGTCCTGTAGCAGTCTGATCCAGAATACAGATGAGATTTTTTCTTTCGGGAAAAAGATTGCGCATCAGTTCCAGGGTTTTCTGGAAATCAATTTCTTCACTGATCCCGGTGATGTTGTGGATACCGGCAAGACTGTCGGTATTCACAGAATTGACTCCCGTAAATACAACAGGGATATCTCCGTAAATCTCTTCTCTATAAAGTTTCATGAATTCAAAGGCATTGTTGTCTGCTGCAATAATCAGATCAAAGTCGATAGACTCCGATTTAAACATCAGATAGTTTTTTATTTTCATCAGATATTCGGGGCTGTAGTATTTCTTGGTATCCATATATTCAATATGAACCTGTACTTCATCCTGCAGAATCTCCATAACTCCCCGTCCCAGCTCATCACTCCATTTATAACCCTGATGATAGGATTGAAGGAGCAGTACATTGGGGATTTTATCTCCGGGAGAAAGGGGGGATTCTTCTGTATATATAATTGCGGTAAAAACTGTAATAATTATGAGAACCATGCTGAAAAGTCTGGATGGTGAATACATGACTTTTATTATACACAAAGAATCACACTTGAGTGAAAAAATAAGCCCGGGTGTTGTCAATTTTTCGGCAGGGGTGTAATGTTCCGTTTATGAACATTTCAGTAATCGGAACAGGATACGTCGGACTCGTACAGGGGGTCATACTGGCAGACTTCGGTCTTCAGGTGATCTGTATGGATGTGGATCAGAACAAGATTGATAAACTCAATGCAGGAAAGGTTCCCATTTATGAACCTGGACTCTCAGAGCTGATGCATAAAAATGTGGAAGCCGGACGTTTGTCCTTCACTTCCGATATGAAAAAGGCCGTTGAAACAGCGGATTCAATATTTATTGCTGTAGGAACTCCTCCGGCGGATGACGGTTCTGCAGATCTCCGTTTTGTACTGGCTGTTGCTAAATCTGTGGGAGAGTATTTAAACGGCTATAAAGTTATTGTGGATAAATCCACAGTTCCTGTCGGTACTGCCCGGCTTGTAAAGGAAGCCATTCAGAAAGAACTTGATGCCAGAGCTGTTGATTATGAATTTGATGTGGCTTCCAACCCCGAATTTCTCAGAGAGGGTAAAGCGGTCAATGACTGTCAGAGACCTGACCGTGTTGTTCTGGGAACAGACTCGGAGAGAGCAAAAGATCTTCTGAAGAAGGTTTACAATGTACTCTACATTAACCAAACTCCCTTTCTATTTACTGAGATTGAAACAGCCGAGCTGATTAAATATGCTTCAAACGCCTTTCTGGCGGTGAAAATCTCATTTATCAATGAGATAGCTTTACTCTCGGAAAAAGTCGGAGCCAATGTGCAGGAAGTTGCCAGGGCTATGGGGATGGACGGTAGAATCAGCCCCAAATTTCTCCACGCCGGACCCGGATATGGGGGCAGCTGTTTTCCTAAGGACACCAAGGCTGTTGCAGATATTGCCAAAAAGCACGGGGTAGAGACCCTTGTTATTGAGGCTGCCATCAAAGCTAACGAAAAACAGAAAGCCAAGATGATCGAAAAGATCACTGTCTCCATGGGTGATGTTAAGGATAAAACCATCGCCATTCTGGGGCTCTCTTTCAAACCCGATACAGATGATATGCGTGACGCTCCGGCTCTTACCATTCTGGAAGGTCTGGCCGCACAGGGGGCACAGATCAAAGCATACTGTCCCCAGGGAATCGAAGAGTCCAAGTGGCGTCTTGATCAGATTGATAACCAGATTACCTATTGTCATGATGAGTATGAAGCAGCCAAGAATGCGGATGCCCTTGTGATTATGACCGAGTGGAATCAGTTTCGCGGCATTGATCTGGAAAGAATGAAAAAACTGATGAAAGGGGATTTTCTCTTTGATCTGCGTAATATCTTTGCCAAAGACGAGCAGGTAAGAGAACTCTTCCAGTACAGACCCGTCGGCAGAAGCTGAATTTTTAATAATACTCCCGCTTTTTGAAAGGGGAGCCTCATTTCTTCTTAAAACATTATCAGCCTATAAGGCCCGCCAGTTCTTCGGCGGCTTCTTCCCAGGCCTGTGTCAGTTCATGCTGCTTCCCTTCCAGTTCGGTAATCCTCTGACCAACAGCCTTGGCTTTTGCTGCATTCGAATAGACCTCCGGAGATGCAAGTTTTTCCTGCTCAGCAGTTATTGCTGTCTCACAGACATCCAGTTCCTCCATCAGCTGATCCTCTCTGCGCTCCAGTCTGCGGATATCAGCCTTGAGTTTCTTCTCCTCTTCCCGGCTCAGTTTTGCGGTAGCTGCAGATACCCCTGTCATAGGAGCGGAGCTCTGATCTGAACCAGCGGCTTCAGTGGCCCTTGTCTCTTTTTTCCAGCGATAGTAGGCATAATCACCGTCAAAGTACTCGGCTTTCCCCGGAGTGAGCTCCATAACAGAACCCGCCAGGGCTTCAATGAAATAGCGGTCATGGGAAACAAAGACCAGTGTGCCTTCATAGCTTTTCATGGCCTCTAGAAGAACATCCTTGGATGTCAGGTCAAGGTGATTTGTCGGCTCATCCATTACAAGAAGATTTACCGGTTCCAGAAGAAGCTTCAGCAGAGCCAGCCGGTTTTTTTCACCACCGCTGAGTACTGCACATTTTTTAAAGATATCATCATCTGAAAAAAGAAAGGCTCCCAGCATTCCCCTTAACTTGGGGATAAGCTCAGTGGGGGCATTTGCTTCAAGGGTTTCCAGTACCGACTTGGAAGGATCAAGAACAAGCTCCTGATCCTGACTGAAATATCCGATTTTTACATCCGTTCCCAGTCTCAGACTTCCTGTGTAGTTTTTATCTTCACCGCTGATAATTCTCATCAGTGTTGATTTCCCTGCACCGTTCATCCCTGCCAGGTTCAACCTGTCTCCCTTGGCAATCTCCAGGTTCACATCTTTTAAAACCTGATGATCTCCATAGGATTTACAGACAGCTTCCAGGCTCATTACTTTCCGGCCGGAGTGGGGGGGAGGTGGAAAATGGAAATGCATTCTTTTCATTGATGAGGGGATCTCAATCCTTTCCATTTTCTCCAGCATTTTCACACGACTCTGAGCCTGTGCTCCCTTGGTCGCTGAATAACGGAATCTGCGGATGAAATCCTCTATTCTGGCAATCTCCTCCTGCTGCTGTTTCCAGGCAGCTTCGAGCTGTACCAGTTCCAGTTTCCGTCTGGATTCGTATGCCGAATAGTTTCCCTTGTATATTTTCATTCCACCCTGAAAAAGTTCGGCGGTCTCTTTAGTCACCTTGTCCAGAAAGTAGCGGTCATGGGATACAACCAGCACTCCCCCGGGAAATCTCTGGAGGAAATCCTCCAGCCAGTCCCTGGCCTCCAGATCCAGATAATTGGTGGGTTCATCCAGCAGGAGAATATCGGGCATTTCAAGGAGAATTCGGGCCAGGGCAATACGCATCTGCCATCCGCCAGAAAAGCTGGAGGTTTCACGCTCCATATCTTCGGCCAGAAAACCAAGTCCTAAGAGGACCCGGTAGATCATTGCTTCACGCTCATAATAACCGCTTGAAGTTATCTGTTCCTGTATTTCGTGGTGACGCTCAGCCAGGTTATGGATGGTCTTTTCTTCCAGTGAGCTGTCGGCCATACGCTCGGCCAGTTGAACTGCCTCGGTTTCCAGTTCCTGAATATGCAGGTAGGCCTGTTCCACCTCTTCTCTCAGGCTTCTGTCTCTGAAACGCAGGCCCGACTGGGGTAGGTAACCGATCCGGGCATTCCGGCTCTGGGAGCGATCTCCTGTATCTGCGGAGATCTCTCCGCAGATTACTTTCATAAAGGTGGTTTTACCGCTTCCGTTGGCACCGGCCAGGGCAACCCTGGAGGAGTGGGAGAGATTGAGGTGAATATTTTTCAGGATGTCTCTGTCCCCGAAGGCCAGAGATACTCCGCTTAACTGTACAAATGCACTCATTTATTGGATTCCATTTTTATATAGGGTTTTTTCATTGCTTATTCTAAAAAATTGCTGGTTTCAGCCAGCTCCTTCAAGGGGTTCTTCCGCCGAGGGAGTCTCAGACTCTTCTGATTCCCCTTCCAGGGGCAGCAGCTCGGAGATCTTGTCGGGGAAAGTAAAGAACATCTGAATAGGGCTGAAGAACTGATCGTTTGTGACAATCCTTTCAATAATATAACGCTCATCCACATAGAGCAGACTTGCCCCTGCATCTCTCATGGTATAGAGAAAGTCTGCGGTCTCACCGCTTTCAAAGTTAAAAGTAATCACTCCGTCATATCGGCTGCGTATCTGATCGGAAGGAAAGTTTCTGAAGCTCACATAGCCGCTGTTGCCGGCACTTACAGTCAGAACCTGCTGGCTTATAAGAGAAGACTTCTCTATCCAGGTAAAACGCCCTGCATTTTCAAATAATATTGTGCCGTAAGCCTGGCTGCTCATCTCCGGACCCCTGTCTATAAAATCCTGAAGCATGGCTGTACGGCGCTCTTTCTCTCTACTGATAGTGGTATTTACATCTTCAGGAAGTTTAATAAAGGCCTGGCTGATCTCCAGTCCGTCATATTTGAACTGAACGGAAATGAAATACTCGGAGTTTATGGTTATACGGAAACTGGTGCCTGAAAAATCGTAGCGGTTTGCTCCGATACGGGTCACTTTATCAAAGGTTTCTGTTACTTCTTTATCTATGGTCTTGAGGCTTATGGTCATGTTTTCCAGGTCCGCATACAGGCCGTAATCCGGTCTGAAAAGAGCCAGGTCAATCTGACGGCGACTGATCATACCCTGATATGTATCGGGACGCCAGGCAGTTCCGAAAAAGGAATCCAGCAGAGGGTCACTCGTATCTTTCTGGTTCTGTACGATCATTTCCTGCTGGTCATTCAGGCTGTATACGGTTAAAAGTGCGTCAAAAACATACCCTTCCACTCCATCATCACTTAATACTGTGTACCAGAAGCCATCAAATCGGCCCACTTTTTCTTTTTCACCCCGGCCCAGAATCTTAATTTCCTGACCCTCCCGCAGCTTGTATATCCTCTCGCTGGAGGTACTGGCTTCTTCCCTCATGGGCAGGCCCTGTTTGTTGGAGTAGGCAAATACATGGATATATTCTTCATAAGAGGACGCAAACTTTTCGGCATCTGAAGATTTCTCAAAGAAGCGGACTCTCCATACAGGGATCTCAAAGCGGTCTTTTGTATCTTTCACCTCAAGAATATAGCTCTCTCTAATTCTTGATTCCTTAAGAATCTTAGTTAAAACACCGGTGTTCAGGCCGTCCTGATCGGACCACATGATTACACCGTAACCCAGTTTTCGTGAGCAGGACATGGTGGAAATCATCAATATAATTAGCAGAACAAGGAGTCCGCCTCTGTTTTTTTTCATTGTTAAACCTCTAAAAAGGGAGTTATTTACAGTCAGAGGCCAGTGTAGCCCAAGATGCTGAAATTGTCTATTTCCCTGCTTCTCTGCAGAGGCTATAATAACTGACTATGAATGCAGACAAATATTATGCGGCTCTTGATATCGGAGCCGGACGAGGCGCAAAAATAGCCTTTTTTTCATCAGATGGAACTATAGCAAGTGAAACTCTTCTCGGAGTAGAGGACTACAGTCTGGATTTCGATGATTTTTCATCCACTCTGGCCGGCAGAATCAGAAAAGCCGTACCGGATCATGGAAAGATTTTATCAATAGGCATCTCTTCTGCCGGTATCCTCAGTTCTGACGGAGGATTTCAGCTGTTTGCCAACTGTGCCCGCTATAATGGATATAATATCCGTAAGGCAATGGAGGAAAAGTTCAATCTTCCTGTTGCCATTGATAATGATGCCAATACCGGAGCCCTTGCGGAGTGGTCGGTTATCAAAATGGAGCTTTTATACTGGGTCTTTGGTGGAGGCTGGGGTGGTGCCTGGATCAGTGCAGAAGGTGATGTTCTTCATCCCTCCCATGACTGGGACGGCCGTGATTCATCTCTTCATTATACCAATGAGCCCGGTTATGCTATTCCTCTTTCAAAACACAGGCTCAAGCTCCTCTTTCTTGAAGTGGGAGCTTCTTATGAACTCTTTGAAAGGTATCTTTCGGAGGATCCTGACCTTCCCGAATCAGTATTGCTGGGACCCGGTGGGAATCCTGAAAGTCTCAGAGCCGAAGTCATACTTTCGGGTCCCGGACGCTGCCGTCTTTTTCGTGCCCTTGTGGGGGACGATACATTTTATGAACGATTTCTGGATATTCATGAGCTTAAACAGATTAATGATCCCAGTGTAGCGGGTCAGCATATCAGCAAGCTCTCTAATATGAGGGTTGAAACAGCCATCAATACGGACAGGCTTTACGGTAAAATACTTGCCGAAGCGGCCAAAATCATGCTTAGAACAGGGAGCTCTGACGGTTTGAGGGATGATCTTCCCATATTCCTGGGAGGAAAGCCCAGCTATGCTCTGCCTTACTTCGGCCCCTCCTGTCAGCGGGTTCTCGGTAAAATGGGAATTATGAGCTATCTCCGTCCCTCTGTTCTGGATGAGAAGAATTTGAATGCCAATCTTGTGGGTGCCTCGGTCCTTGCTCAAAGGGCTTATGCAATGCGTTCTACGGGCTGATTACAGATCCGGGAATCTTTTTAATGAGAAAAAACCACAGTTCTGTCTTAGAATCAAGAATGTGGTGATATCAGAAATTTGGAGAAATATATGAACAGAAAAAAGAGCATTTTATTTTTAGCAATTATATTATTAATAACACTCATAAGCGGCTGTGCCAGTGTTGAAGTCCGTGCTGCAAAAAAAGGAGATTTAGAATCTCTGCAGGACTTTATTGATAAAGGCGGAGATGTTAATGAGGCTCAGAGAGGTGGAACTACTCTTCTTATGTACGCATCTGAAGCCGGTCAGATTCAGGCAATTAACTTTCTACTTGATAACAGAGCCATCATAAGTCTGAAAGATAATAATGGACGTACAGCTTTTATCTATGCTGTTATCCCCGGGAAACAGGCTGCCGCAGAACTTCTTCTGCAGAGAGGCGCGGATGTGAATGTAACAATCCCCTCAGGTGATTCCGCCCTGACTCTTTCAGCATCTTCCCAGAATCAGGGAATGATGACAATGCTCCTGTCCAACGGTGCCGACCTGAATCATAAGAACAACGGCGGATGGTCTGCACTGACTCTCAGTCTCAGTAAGGATGCTCAGAAACCCTCAGGAATAAATCAGACCAGCAATATTCTGATAGAAAAAGGTGCCGCTCTGGATCGTAGTTCTACGAATGTAAGCAAGGTAGCCTTTACAGCCTCAGCATCGGGTAACAAAGAGGTCCTGAAATATCTGCTGAACAACGGATTTGAGCTGGAAACAAAATCAGATAAAGGGGAAACCCTTCTGTTTACTGCAGTCTCTGCCCAGAAAACAGAAATGGTTCGATTTCTCCTTGATAGGGGAGCCGACTGGTCAGTAAAGGATTCCTCCGGATGGTCAATCCTGATGAAGTCACTGTATAACAGTGCTGTCGCCGGGAAAGGACCGGACACCATTGCTAAACTTCTTATGGAAAAGGGAGCTCGTCCCGAAGCGGCTACTCCCCAGGGTGAAACTACCGGATATAAGGCCGCAGAAACAGGTGCCATTGAGATCCTTAATCTTCTTTTTGATAACGGACTCTCTTATCAAATAAGGGATGCCAAAGGAAACAACCTTCTTATTATCGGTATTGCTCACACTAAGATAGTCAAGTTAATGATAGATAAGGGGGTTCCTGTAGACAGTCGGAACGAGCAGAAATATACCCCTCTGATCATGGCCGCCGCCGGTGGACACAGAGATTCTCTGTCTCTCCTTCTGCAGGCCGGAGCTGAACCGGACCTGAAGGATGCCAGCGGACAGACCGCTCTCTTATATGCTGCCGGATCTTCAGATGTTGAAATGGTTCGAAAACTGCTGATTGCCGGAGCTTCCCCCCATAGTACAGATAAATCCGGAAATACGGCTCTGCACAAAGCAGCTGCAAAAGGTACTCCTGAAACTGTCCGTCTGCTGCTGACCTCCGGAATATATGTAGATTCTGCAAATGCAGATGGTGATACCCCATATATTCTCACACAGAAAAATCAGAAACACGGTGCAGCAATAAGAGAAATCCTGGCAGTGGCCGGAGCCAAAGTTCCAGTTCAGGAAGTGCAGGCAACTCCTGCTCCTCCAGCTAAAATAGCAGTCGAGCCTGAGACTGAAACTCAGACGGCCCCTGCAGTGGTTCCAGTTCCAAAACCTGCTACATCCAAGTCTGAACCGTCCCTCTTTGAAGAACCTGCGGCTACGGAAAAGCAGCCTTCTCCCCCAAGTACTCCTGCAGCTGTACCGGCAACCCCCACTGAGACAGCCCCTGTAGCAGATCCAACTCCTGTTGCAGAACCAACCCCCGTTCCGAAGCCTGCTCCACCTGCAGAACCCGAACCCGCCGTTCAGCCCGATTTGGCCGTTCGTTTCGGCTGGCCCTCTATCAATCCTTCAGCCGTAAGAGGCTGGAACAACAGTGATAAAATGACCGGAAAGGCTACACTGCAAATCGGCTACAGCTCAGAATCCTCCTGGTTTTATGAATACACCATGGACATCCCCAGGAAAGGTGTAAACGCCGACCGTTATGAAGCGGATCTTGATTTCGGTAATAGAACACTGGATGCCTGCAAAGCTGTTTTGACCATTCATACTAAAAAGGGTTATGCCCTGGTCAGTGAGCTTACTGCTCGTCCAGATCTTGATGGTAAAATGATTCTGTATTTTGAGAGTTTTAAATACAAAAAATAGAAATGTAATGATGTGGCCTAAGGGGTAATCAATTGTTTAGCTCTTAGGCCTCTCTGACTCTTTTGCCAGTTGGAGTTTAAGTCATCCTGGAAGTAACCCGCCCCGCTGATCCGGCTGGTCGCCAGGCAGGCAGGGAGCATCTCCACTGCAATCCCTCTTCGCCATTCGGTAAAATATAAAAACTTTGAATCAACAGATTACTTCTCGCAGTGATTAAAAGCAAAGGGATAGGAGGGCCTGGAAAGTGATATCACATACGATATCAGAATTGCCCGCATTCGAATGAGGCTGAAAGTGATATCACATATGATATCAGAATTGCCCGCATTCGAATGAGTCTGAAAGTGATATCACATACGATATCAGAATTGCCCGCATTCAAATGAGGCTGAAAGTGATATCACATATGATATCAGAATTGGCCGAATTCGAATGAGTCTGAAAGTGATATCACATATGATATCAGAATTGCCCGCATTCGAAAGAGGCTGAAAGTGCATGAAGGCCTGAGTATCTCATATTTTATTGAGGAGTAAATAAATGTCTGTTGATCTTCATCATAGTTATACAGTTAGAATCTACTGGTCTAAAGATATATTCTGTTATGAAGCAAGTTGCGTCGAAATCCCTTCTATACACGTCCAGGGGACAGACCGAAACTCGGTGCTTGATGCAGTAGATTCTCAGATTGAAGCAATAATTAAAAACTCCCTAAGCTCCAGGAGCGCTTTGAACGAGGCAGTTGCTGATAAAAGATACAGGGGTAAAATTCCATTGAGAATCGCACCTGCAATTCATCAGTCTCTTGCCAGGTTATCAGCTGAGGAGGGTATTTCTATGAACTGTCTTATTGGAAGTATTATTGAAACTAACCTGAGAAGTACAGGTCGGGAGGAGCATTGTTTGTTCCGGCTCGAATATGATGTTAAGGAGTTAAAAGTCATTAATAATAAGCTGTATAATGAGGTATACAGCTTATTACATACCTTGAGAGAAAATAAGATTTAACTGGTCAGTCCAGATCCAGATTTCGCATCCAGTCTTTTAAATCTTCGCCGAATTCCTTATGTCGCATTCCGTAAAGAATACTTGTTTTCAGGAAATCCAGTTTGTTTCCCATATCATGACGGACACCTTTGAATTTAACTCCGAACATTCTCCGTTCGTTAGCACTCTCATTGTTGAAGATAACTTTTCCATCTTCTACCGTACTCTGGCCCAGTATTATTTTTAAGGCATCTGTAAGCTGCACTTCATCATTTTTACCGGGAGGGGTCATTTCTAGAGCACTGAAAATTTCCGGTGGCAGTACGTAGCGGCTGGCTATTACCAGATTGGAAGGGGCTTCTTCCATGGATGGTTTCTCAATAAGTCCATCCAGCTCATACACATTCCCCTCCTGCAGGCTGCCGCTGATTACTCCATAACGGCTCACTTTTTCCATGGGAACCTCTTCCAGGGCCAGCACGGCTTCTTCGTGCTTTTCATATACATCCATCAGCTGTTTGATCACGGGAGGTGCACCGGCAGCTGCCTCCAGTACCGTATCTCCCAGAAGTACTGCAAAGGGTTCGTTCCCTACATGATCTTTTGCACAGCTTATTGCATGGCCCAGACCAAGCTGATCATGCTGCCAGACAAAATGAATGCGGACATCATCGGGTACTGTCTTAATCATTGCCAGTTCTTCGGTTTTGTTTTTCTCACGAAGCTGATATTCAAGTTCGAAATTTCTGGAGAAGTGCTCTTCAACGGATCTTTTTCCCCGACCGATTATCATCAATATATCTTTTATACCGGCATCTACAGCTTCCTGAACTACATACTGTATTGTCGGAGTATCAACCAGAGGCAGCATCTCCTTGGGCTGACTTTTAGTGGCCGGGAGAAATCTTGTACCATATCCTGCTGCGGGTATTACTGCTTTTTTTACCATCATCTGTGGCTCCTTTGTTCTGCTAGTTGTTTCAATGTAAGGTTATTCGGGGGCGTATCACACAGCAGCCCATGGCTTCCAGGGCTGCCTTCAGATGTCTGAAACCCTTTTCTCCATTGCTGATGCCGATAAGTGCACCGCCGGAACCGGTAAATTTGGCACTGGCTCCGGCCTCCCTTGCAGTCTGCACCATCCGGACATGATCAGGGTTCAGGTTCATAATGGAATGACGCAGGTCAAAATTGGCATTGATAATCCGGTCAAGAAGGGCTATTTCTCCTGCTTCCAGAGCAGCCCGGTAATCATCAGTCAGCCGGGCAAAACCCTTCATGGCTTTAATAATTTCTACATCACCGTTTTCCCAGCGGTAGCGTAGATTATTATGAAACAGCTCGGTGCCTTCCGCACTATCCACCTTATATGCGATGTAATAATCCGGGTGAACTACATTATCCAGCCGACTGTATTCGCCATAGCCTCTCTCTTCTATCAGACTTTTTTCAAAATCCATATGAACAATGCCGTTATATGCCTGGGCAACCCTGTCCTGAAGTCCTGCACCGATACCCAGCTCTTCTGTTTCAACCGAGAGCACCAGGGATGCCAGGAGATATTCGGGAATATCCACCTTGTAAAATGCCATGAGCACTCTCATTGATGCTGTAATTATTGCTGATGATCCGGCCAGTCCAAGATGGGCTGGAATATCAGTGTGATAGCGGATTGTGAAGTTACGTCTGTGTAAAGGGATTTCTCTCTTTGAACACCAGAAATGGAATTTTTTTAATGAGGCTTTTATCAGGCGGATGCCTCCGTAATATCCATACTGATCAACATCAGAGGCCATCGTTTCCAGGGAGGAAAATCGGGATTGATCTCTCCTGGCCGGAAGTATTTCCAGCTCCGGGCTGTCGTAAAGAGTCACGTCTGCATGAAAGTTACTGAAAGTGAATGCAATTGTTTTTCCAAAATAGCCGTCAGACGGATTTCCGATAAGGGCGGCCCGGGGATAGGCTCTAGCTTTATGAATCATAAGCAGTATTATCAAGCTGGGGAAAGGCCTTGTCAATTACATTTCCCTGCCTATACTTTATAGCAAATAAAAGAGGCTTGTTTTATGTTTGAACCCTTTAAAATCAGTGGAGATCGGGAGAACGATTATCCTCAGCTTATTGTTCCCATATCTAAAGGGGATGAAGTCCTGGCTGTTCTGGATATTGATAGTCCAGGCTTAAGCCGATTTGATGTTGTTGATGCCATGTGGATGGAACAGGCCGTAGAAATCATTTCCCGTTATTTCTGAATTTTTCTTAAAATTTAATACCACTGCCCAAGAGCAGCTCCAGGGTCTTGAATTCATTAGTACTGCCGTCGGGCAGTGAGTATTCTATTCTTACAGAGGCGGGAATAATCATTCTCATATCCAGAAACCAGGACATCTTTTTTTGTTTTCTGAACTCTAATCCACCACCCAGAACAAAGCCCATGGAAAAAGGCTTCAGATTTTTCATATCCGGTGTGAATCGTTCATTACCGTTGATTTCAATGCTTTGTTCAAGATGAAAGGAGTAGAGAAGTTGAAAACCGCCCAATATTCTGAATGCCTTATTACCCGAATCAAATTTGAAATCATGAGCAAGGGGAAGCATAATCTCTATTGAGTGGACTGTCTGTGTCCTTATGAAATTGTCAAAATCATCTGCCATTGAAGTTCCACGGTTCAGTACATAGTTAAGTTCCGGTGTAAATAATAAGTCCGGTGTCATATCGAATTCTGTAAACACACCTATTCCGACGGTAGGGATAACTTTGTTGAAACTGATGCTTCCGGCCTGGTCCAGAGTTTTGTACCATTCTGATCCTGTTCCACTGCTCAGTCCAAAATTGAAACGGACTCCGTAGTTGAATGCCCACAGAGGGGAGAGGGTAACTGTGGTTAAGAGAATCAATACTAGTTTCTGCCGACGGGTCATCAGAGCCTCCCTTACTATCAGTATAGCAAAGAAAACCCGCCTGAACAGGCGGGTTTTTATATTTTTTAATTTGACTGATTATCCTTCAAGATGATCCAGAGTTATATTCAGCATGCGTCTTACAGGTTCTGCTGCACCCCAGAGGAGCTGGTCACCTACGGTAAATGCTGTCAGATAATCTGGACCCATATTCAGTTTCCTGACTCTTCCTACAGGAACTGTCAGTTTTCCGGATACGGCTGCAGGTGTAAGGCCGGCCAGGGATTCTTCCTTGCTGTTGGGGATGAATTTTACCCAGTCATTGTCATTTTTAATAATATCTTCAATTTCATCCAGCGGCAGATCTTTGGTCATCTTGATGGTCAGTGCCTGGCTGTGACAGCGCATGGAACCGATTCTGACACAGAGTCCGTCAATTGGAATTGCAGGGTCGTTCATAAGAATTTTATTGGTTTCGGCAAATCCTTTCCACTCTTCCTTGGTCATCCCGTTATCCATGGCTTTATCAATCCAGGGGATCAGGCTGCCGGCCAGGGGAGCTCCGAACTGATCTGTCGGAAAATCAGCACTGCGCATTGTTTCGCTTATCTTTTTATCCAGTTCAAGTATGGCGCTGGCGGGATCAAGCATTCTTTCTCCGCTTTTACCCAGTACATCCATCTGTGAGATGAGTTCTTTCATGTTTCTTGCACCGGCTCCGGATGCTGCCTGATAGGTCATGGATGTCATCCATTCTACGAGGTTTTCTTTGAACAGTCCGCCCAGAGCCATCAGCATGAGGCTGACGGTACAGTTTCCACCCACATATGTGGTAATTCCAGACTTTAAGCCGTTGTCTATAACATTCCTGTTCACTGGGTCCAGTACGATAAGACTGTCTTCCTTCATTCTCAGGGTTGAGGCTGCATCGATCCAATAACCTTTCCATCCGGATTTTTTAAGTTCTGGGTATATTTTTTCCGTGTAGGAGCCGCCCTGGCAGGTAATAATTACGTCCTGATTTTTCAATAAATCAATATCAAAGGCATCTGCCAGCGGGGGCAGTTCTCTTCCGAAATCAGGGGCTTTCTGCCCGGCCTGGGATGTGGAGAAAAGCAGAGGCTCCATTGTTTTTCTGGTGAAATCGCCCTCGGACATCATTCTGTCCATCAGCACTGACCCTACCATTCCTCTCCATCCAATAATCCCGACTTTCTTCACGGTTTTCTCCTATTCTCTAGCAGAGTGAGTAACACCAGGATTCTAAATGCTCCCTGGTAGTGTAATCATCACTCTGATGTTTTTTCAGCACAGGGCTGAAGGGTTTTTGAAACTATACGTTTTAAGATAAATACTGTAAATAGGAGAGTTCTTGAAAGGATTTATTCCAGGAACTGGATTTTTTGTGGAATTGACTGTTTTTACGGTAATATGGTTTGAAACATTATATTTCATTCATAATTTCATGATTAGTTTGAATATACTGCACAAAATAGTGGAACTTTACTATTTTTCATACGATGAACATGTACTATTGTGTAAAAAAACTTTGACCATATGCATAATTGCGTTCAAGATGTGAGTGGTTATTCACAATACACTTTTTGAGTGAGTGATGTTAAAATAAAAGTACAAGTTTAAAAATGGAGTTTAATCAATGACATATGAACTAGATAAATACACATTGAGTGATACCTGGTCCAAAAGCCGCGAGGCCTATAAAGATCTGAATTTTCTCGGATATGCCGGAGAAGAGAGTGAGAGTTATGGTCAGGTAGCAAAAAATATTAAAAGAATCCAAAGCTATCTAAAAGATAACGGAGTACAGGTTGGTGACAAGGTTGCTCTGATCAGTGAGAGCCGCCCTGAATGGGGACAGATATATCTGGCCGTTGCAACTATGGGTGCTGTCTCTGTTCCCATCATGCCTGATTTTCCCAAAGAACAAACTCTCAATATAATTGATCATTCAGACTCTGTATTTCTTTTCATTTCCGAGAAAGTTCTGGAAAAAATTGCTGACAGTGCTCCTGCTAAATCCAATAAAATTGTTCTTATCAAAGATGGATTAAAATGCGGTAAAATACTAAAAGATAAAGATTCGGTCAGTTTTGAGGAATCAGGAAATCTGTTGAAGGATGACAGCTTCAAAGAAGATGATCATCTGTATGCTTCTGAAGAAGACGATATTGCAGCAATTCTGTACACATCAGGTACTACTGGTAATTCAAAGGGTGTAATGCTCTCTCATAAAAATATCACTCATAATGCCTATGTCGGAATACCGATTTGCGATGCTAATGAGGGAGATTCATTTTTTTCAGTTCTGCCTCTGGCTCATTCCTATGAATGTACCCTGGGACTCATTCTTCCCATGATAAGCGGAGCTTCGATTCATTACATCAAGGGTGCACCTACTGCAAGAATTATGCTGCCGGCGCTGCAGAAGGTCAGACCCCAGCAAATGCTCACTGTTCCTCTCCTAATTGAAAAAATATATAGAAGCAGTATTGCTCCCAAATTTGCTTCAAAAAAAATATTGAAGGCACTTTATGCCTTCAGACCTACCCGATTTCTTTTGAACCGTTTTGTGGCGGGTAAGAAACTGAAGGCTCTTTTTGGGGGGAATCTGAAATTTTTTGGAGTGGGCGGTGCTCCTCTTGCTCCAGATGTAGAGATGTTTCTCAGGGATGCGAAATTTCCATATTCTGTAGGTTATGGTTTGACAGAAACAGCGCCCTGTCTGGCAGGAGATACACCTGCCCTTTCAGTCTATAGAGCCATTGGCAAACCCTTTACCGATGTTCAGCTCAGAGTTGCTGATATCAACCCCGAGACCGGGGATGGTGAAATTCAGGCGACGGGACCCAATATTATGCTTGGTTATTACAAGGATGAAGAGAAGACCGCCGAAGTCTTTACTGAAGACGGCTGGTTTAAGACTGGAGACCTTGGATATCTGGATAAGAATAATGTCCTTTTTGTCAAAGGCCGTCTGAAAAATATGATTCTAGGACCCAACGGAGAGAATATTTATCCCGAGGAGATCGAGGCTGTGTTAAACAGAGACCCTTTTGTTCAGGAATCTCTTGTTGCAAGAATCGGTAATACCCTGGTAGGAAGGGTCCAACTCAATTCTGATAAACTTGATGATTTTTTTAAAAATTTGAAGGGAAAACCTGAAGAGCTGAATAAAATCAGAGAAGAGACTCTGGAGAAGATCAGACAGACTGCCAACAGCAGCCTCAATACCCTGAGCCGTCTGGGGAAAATGATTGAGCAGGAGGAGCCTTTTGAAAAGACTCCTTCTATGAAGATTAAAAGATTTCTTTATACATCACTCAAAAAAAAACCTGATACACATAAGTAGAAGATCTGAAGAGACAGGGAATCTGCAAGCAGTACAGCATTTGGTTGTACTGCTTTTTTTTTGACTCATAATGTCATATTTGATAAGAGCACTCTCTTATGTTACAATTATGCAGCTGGTACAAAGTTGTCAGTTAAGAATAAATTGGTCAGTTTAGATTAAAGGAGTAATTCTGTAATGTTGGATTTCAGCACATTAAACCGTCTAAATGATAATCAGGAAGGTTTGACTGTACAGTGCTCCATGAATGATCAGTTCGATCCACCTGCTGCTGTTGTGTCTCTTAAAGGATATCTTGACCATAGCAATTCAATAGAATTCGCAGATGCGGTTATGGACTTTTTCGGTTCTGACTGGGAAGATAATCCTTTTATCCTTGATCTGAGTGAGCTGCAGTATATTTCATCAAGCGGTATCGGAACATTCACCACAATACGTGTTCAGGCAGATCATAAAAACAGTCCTTTCTACCTCCTTAAGATGGATACGAAAGTCCGAGGTGTTTTTGATCAGCTCGGGTTTTCAGACTTTTTTAATATTATCGAAGATCTGGGGAGTATCGGCTGATGAAGGGGCGGGGGAGTATCTTTCATGATATGCGCTCGTCTTTGAACGGTGTCATCTGTATGGGAAGTCTTCTTGAAGAGACTGAGCTGACAGATGAGCAGATCGATATTCTTAAATACATGCTTTTATCAGCTGAAAAGACCCTGACTCTCATTAATGAATTTCAGAATAAGACAGTGGACAACGATTCTTCAAGGGGAAGCAGCAGTGTCAATGAAGAGGTCACCCCCCCAGGGAATAGTACTATAGAGCAAAATAAGACATTTTCAGTCCTTGTTGCTGAAGATGACTATGTGAGTCGCCTCTATCTGACAACCCTGCTCAGAAGGCAGAACTGGCATATCGATGAGGCCTGTGACGGCCTGGAAGCGCTGGAGCTTTTTGAGAAAAATAACTATCAGCTGATTCTTATGGATGTGAGTATGCCCGGTGTTGACGGCATACAGGCAGCTCAGAAAATCCGCAGTAAAAATAAAGATATTCCTATTCTGGCTATTACGGCACACGGTGAAAGTGAGCTGCAGGAAGACTTTATACAGGCCGGAATGAGCGATGTTCTCAGAAAACCGATTCATGATGAATTTCTTCTCAGTAAAATAAGATCACTTTGCTCTGTATGACAGCTTATACAGCAGGGAGTCCTGATGCTTCATAAATCCAGATTTCGTTCTCTTACTATTGTTTTGATTATTAACTTTGTCATACGTTATCTGCTGGTTGGGCAGACATCGGTTCAGAAGTTTTTTGGGGCTTTTCTGTATACTGTTATTGCTCTGGCTCTTGTCTGGGCGTATAGAAAAGAGAGACACCGACTTACGATCCTTCTGCTGCTCAATTTTATTATGACTGTTTTTAGATGGATCAATTTTTTTATAGAAAGTAATATTATCTATATATGCATCCTTATATCGGCTGTGCTCTTTTTTATGGCACTGGTTCAGAGTCTGTTCAGGAGTCTTGTCAGCTCACATGATGTGGATGCGGATACCCTCTATGGATCGGTTGCCATCTATCTTCTTATGGGAAATCTCTGGAACTCATTTTATTCCATTATCCTCTATTTCGATCCCCAGGCCTTTTATACGGCTCATGGAGACTTGGATCTTCTCTATTTCAGCTTTGTGACCCTGGTAAGTCTCGGCTATGGTGATATCGTTCCTGTGAGTGAGTTAGCCCGCCTTGCTGCTACATCTGAAGGCATTGTGGGAACCTTATACGTGGCCATTGTTATCTCGAGGGTTGTGGGATTATATGTCTCTGAAAAAGGATCTCTGAGAAGGGAGCAGTAACACTCCATTTATAAAAAACAGAAGCTGTCACAACGTAACAGCTTCTGAAATGGAGAAAGTAAAATGAAAAAATCTTAACTAACCCTGATTGTTAGGTTCATTACCTTGATAACAACAACGATTAGTTTATGTTACAGAATATAAAGAACTTATGTGTGAATCCTGTGATCATCTTATGGCCGTTTTCTGAATAGTAAACAAATATAGGGTGAAGTCTTTATGATTGTTCGGCTTTCAGGGGAGTCGGCAGCGGAGCTCCTGACCGGACAACAGGGATATCCTTCCACTTTGTTGTGTAGCAGGGAGACAGGTACTGCCTTTTCATCTGCCAGCAGCTTTCAGGCCGCAGGGGCATGCAGTGAAGTGTATGTCTGCCATAGCGGTTGTTTATATGATCCACCGCCTCCATTACCGCCGTTGATCTGTCATCCTTACTGTAAAAAAGATCCATCTGTTCCTCTCCCGTCTGTTCGATTTCACTGAGAAAAACGGATATTTTTTTGTAGCGGAAACCCGGACGGTAGAGCTTTTCCAGCTGTCTGCGGACAACGGCCACTATGGAGGGGGGATAATTCATGGGGAAACTGAGCTGTTCTGTTATTCCCCGGGCATATTGTCTGTCTGATTCCCTGAAGGGATTGGTCATGACCGAGGTATGGATTACCCGGCATGAGGAGCCCTGAGCCCGCATCTTTGCCGCGGCCCCCGAGGCGTAATCCGCACCGGCCTCCAGAATGTCCTCTTTTTCGGTCACGGGAAATGAGAAGCTCCGGGATGTCATTATTCCCTGTTTAGGGGAGGGTGTCTCTTCAAGGGTGAAACTGGGTCTGCCCCGGAGTTCCCAGAGGGTCTTGAGGCCTACCAGGGTCATCTCTTTTTTTACCCAGCTCTCCTCCTGAGCCATAAGGTCGGCGGCGCTGATAATTCCCCGGCTGTGAAGCTTGCGGGCATACTGTCTGCCGATGCCCCATATCTTCCCCACATCAGTGGCCTCCAGAATTTCCGGCCACTCTTCCTCTGCAGGGAAGCAGACTCCCCCGGGGATATTTTTAGCCCTTTTTCCGGCTATTTTAGCCAGAGTCTTGGTTGAGCCTATACCGACTGAAACGGGGATGCCCAGCCAGTTATATACTCTTTCACAAATTCGGCTGGCCTGGTTCAGGAGTTCTTCACGACTCCCCTGGAGTATAAGAAAGGCCTCGTCGATGGAGTAGACTTCCAGCTGAGGGGTGAATCCTTCCAGAATATCCATGACCCGGCGGGAGAGGTCGTCATAGAGGGTGTAGTTTGAGGAAAACACCGCCGCTCCTGCCTGTTTCAGCTGTTTCTGCACCTTGAACAGGGGCACCCCCCGGGGAATGTTCATCTCCTTAGCCTCCCGGCTCATGGCTACAAGACAGCCATCATTATTGGACAGTACAACCACAGGCCTGCCTGTCAGATCCGGGCGGAACACCCTTTCACAGGAGGCGTAGAAGCTGTTGCAGTCCACCAGGGCTGTCATCTTTCTATTCCTGTTCACCCTGTTTTCCCCGGCAGGAAGTTGTGAATTACATAGGTAACTACCCCCCATACCTGGAATTCCATCTCCAGTTCTATACGCACCGGATCGTAGGAGGGGTTACCGGGACAGAGCCAGAGGCGGCCCTCTTTTTTTACCAGTTTCTTGACGGTGAACTCTCCGTAGAGAATGGCTACCACAATCATATTGCTCCGGGGAGTGATGCTGCGGTCCACAATCAGCAGATCACCGCTTTGGATGCCCTCATCCACCATAGAGTCGCCTTCCACCCGGACAGTGAAGCTGGCGGCAGGGTTCTGTATCAGGTAGCTGTTAAAATCCAGCACATCTTCTTTATAGTCTGCGGCGGGGGAGGGAAAGCCTGCCTTGATCAGGTCTCCGTAGCAGGGCACTCCTTCTGCACTGTGTTCGGGAGGCCTCCATTTTTCCGGTCTGTCCAGAGTCGGAGCGTATTCTTCAATTTTAAAACAACTATTCATATGTATAGTATAATCCCTCAAGTGGAAACCCGTCAATTCCGGTAGAGTGACTTTTTCCATGACAAAAGGGTTTCTCTTCTGTAGAATGCCCCTCATGCTCAGAGAAAAATTATCTCTCCTGAAAAACAGCCGTACCCTACGTCCTCTTCTGAAGATCGCTGTACCGGTTATGCTGGCCAACGGAGCCGAAACTGTCTATAACCTGACGGACAGCTGGTTTCTCGGACGTCTGGGCCCCAGGGAAGTTTCAGGACCTTCCATTGCATTCAACTTCATCATGCTTATTATTCTGGCGGGTCTGGGAATCTCTGCCGCAGGGACCACTCTTATTTCCCGGGCTGTGGGACAGAAAAATCTGAAAAAAGCGGAGTTCTTCCTGGGGCAAGTTGCAGGACTTCTTATTTTTACATCTTTTATCCTGGCTGTTGCCGGATGGTTTCTGTCGGAGCCATTTTTGCGGCTGCTTCAGACTCCGGATGAGCTTTTTTCCCTGACTGCCTCCTATCTGAAGATTATCTGTCTGGGAGTTCCCTTTATGTATGGGTTTTTCATTATGCAGAGCGCCATGGAGGGGACGGGTAATACAGTAGCGGCCCTCAGGATTCAGCTGCTGGCAACGGCGGTGAATATTCCTCTGGATGCTGTGCTGATTTTCGGTGTCGGTCCTTTTCCCGCACTGGGTGTGGAGGGTGCCGCCCTGGCTACGGTTTTCTCCAGGATGATCGCAGCTGCTACAGGTATAATAATTCTCCTTCGGGGACGGCAGGGAATCAGGCTGTATCCGAAGTATATGCTCTATGACAGGAAATCCATGACTCTTCTGGTCAGAGTCGCACTGCCCTCATCCCTCTCTCAGATGGGCTCTTCTCTGGGATTTACCGTTCTTCACGGCATTGTAAACTCCTTCGGCACTCCGGTGATTGCCGCCTTCGGTATTGTTAACAGAATTCAGTCTCTTTTTTATATGCCGGCACAGGGGCTTGCCCGGGGTACAACAAGTCTGGTGGGACAGTCTCTGGGGGCCGATGATGCCCCCAGGGCGGCTTCTACAGTCAGGACTGGTACTATTCTCTCACTTCTTTATATTATCCCGGGTATGGTGTTCTGTTTTTTTTACGGATCTTTGTTCATCCGCTTCTTTGTGGATGATCCGGAGGTTATATTTGAAGGAGCCCGGCTCTTCCGCATTATGTCGCCATCTGTTATAGTTTTTGCTGTGTTCATGATTTTAGCCGGTGCTTTTCAGGGTGCCGGTGATACACGTTCGCTGATGCTTATGCATCTGGGACGTCTGTGGGCTCTGCGTCTGCCCCTTGCCTGGTTTATGGCCTTTTTTCTTGGATGGGGAATCATAGGTGTCTGGTATGCCATAAGTGTTTCCAACCTGATTATTACCATCATAGGAGTCTTCCGTTTCAAAAGTGGACGCTGGGCCTATGCTCTTAAGGGAGTGTAGAACCTTTTTATGAATATTAGAGGATTTTCTTGAAAATATTGTCTCCCGATTTTGCTGAACAATTTAATCCGGCCCTCCTCCCCGAAGCCAGGGGACTGAAGCGGGAAAACCGGGTATATAATCTCAAGGCCGAGGCCTATCGTCTCAGGGTATTTGTCCTGGGAGATCAGCCTATGCCCTTTGAGACTGAGCTTCATCATCGGGAAGATACGCTGTTCTGGAGCTGTGAATGCAGCAGCACCGAACCCTGTGTTCATCTGGCTGCACTGATTCTCAAGGCAGGGGATGAGAAATTCCCGGAGGACCACTGGTTTCATGAACTTCCTGTACTGGAAAAGGAGAGCAGTTTTTCTTCTCCCGATCCTCAGGATTCTCTCCAGGGAGATCTCTTTTCATTCAGCTCGGAACCTTCCGGGCTGAGGGAAGCCCCAAAAAGAAGCAGGAGCAGAGCTCCGGTTCCTCCCGAGGCAGCCGGTATTGATGATTCAGCATCACTTACTACTTCACCGTCAGCCCGGGGGGGCATCCGGGCAGCTGTCTCTGATGCCGCAGCTGTGTCGGCAAGTGATGATATTCCCCTTTTTCAGGGACTCTCGGATGATGAGTTTCATATTCAGACAGAGGCGCCCCGGTATGATCTTGTTTTTACTCTGGCCGGGAACGGTGAGACAGGTATCCGGGTCCGTCCGGCACTGCTTCGTCTACGGGAAGGACTTAGAAGCGGGGCAATCCTCCGTTATAAGGTCTCCCGGCCTATCTCTCCCCTCAGCAATGTACAACAGGATCTTCTGGATAAACTCTGCGGCTCAGATGAGAGTGGTGAAGGGGGATCTATGCCCCTTGAAGAGTGTCTGCATGAGGTACTTGCTCAGGATGAACTCTTTACCAGCGGCAGGACTCCCATCACCGTTCATAAGGCCGCAAGCCTGGAGACGGGATTCCATTTTAAAGAACTGCTTCATGACGACCGGCCTCTCTACAGCCCTGAGTACAGATTTGTAGATGAGACAGGTGAAATCCTTCATCGGGAACTGAAACGTTCTTCCATTGTTTTGAGGAACAAAAGGGTTTTCTGTCTGGACGAGGATAGTGGAAACCTCGCGTTTCTTCCGGAAGACTCAAATACATCCTTTTTTGTGAACCTCCTTCTTTCCAAGAGCCAGGGGTTTCTCCCTGCGGATATACAGGGAATTCTCCGTCTGACAGAGAAGATGAGCCATCATTCTCTGCATCTGGATGAAAACTATTCCCCTGTTTCAGTCAGAAAATCATCTCCGGGACCTGTTCTTAAACTCAGAAGCCGGCAGGATAAGACAGAAACCTTTTTCTTTTTCCGCTACGGACATCAGGATGTTCCCTATCAGTCAGCTCTGACCTGGATTCCACCGGATCTTTCATCTCTTAAGTCAGGATTAAATTCGGCAGAGGCTCCCGTGATTGTGATCTTAAAAAGAGACAAGGATCGGGAATCTGAACTTGTGAAGAAAATAGTTGAGGCAATCAGTGATCATCTTAACTTTGAAAAAGGCTATTACGCGGGACTTCTTATCGGCAATACAGAGGGGGATCTCCGCCTGGATCTATCACTGGAAGAGTTTTTGGCCTATTACAGCAAAAGACTCAACGCCCTGGGGGTGGAACTTCAGCTGGAGGATAGAAAGATCAGCAGTGCTGCTTCGGTCTCCTTCAATGTAGGGAACACCACTGACTGGCTGGAAGTTGATGCCATGGTGGAAGACCCGGACACAGAAGAGCTGAAAAAACTCTTTTTTGATGACCATTACCAGACCCTTGGACTCATCAGCACAGGTGACAGTTATGTCAAACTCAGCGAGAGTGATCTCCGGCAGCTTGAGTATTTAAGACGTCAGGGGATGAATGATGAAGGCCGCCTGGAAACTTCTGTCCGGAATTTCTCTGTTATTGATCATATCTATGAACAGATTGCCCAGAGGGATGAATCCCCGGCAGACGATATTCTGGAACAGGCCCGAGCAATACGTGAGGCTTCTCATGAGGAGAGTTTTGATCAGCCCGAGGGGCTGAATGCAACCCTGCGTCCCTATCAGAAAGCCGGATTCAACTGGCTTTTGAGACTCCATCAGACAGACTGTCATGGCTGTCTGGCCGATGATATGGGTTTGGGGAAAACACTGCAGACCCTGAGTCTGCTGCAGCATCTCAAGACTACAGGGGAGCTGAAGACCAGCCTGCTGGTGGCTCCGGTTGTCACACTGGCTAACTGGGAAAACGAGATTACAAAGTTTACCCCCGGACTTAAAAGCTATCGTCACGGGGGGAGCGACAGAATCTCCGAGGCCCTGCATTTTAAAGAATATGATCTGATTATTGTCAGTTATCACACCCTGAGAAATGATGTGGATCTTTTTCTTGAATTTGATTTTGACTACATCATTCTGGATGAGGCCCACTATATAAAGAATGCGGGGTCCAGGATTTTTAAGGCTGTCCGCTCTCTTAAAAGCAGTCACCGCCTGTCGCTGACAGGTACTCCTCTTGAGAATAACTCCATGGAACTCTGGTCCCAGTTCAGTTTTCTCAATCCGGGACTTCTGGGGAGCAGCAAAGAGTTTTTCAACCGTTTTGCCCAGCCCATTGAGAAGAAGAAAGATAAAGAGGCCCTCGGTATTCTCAGGGATACTGTCTCTCCCTTTATGCTGCGGCGAAAGAAAGAAGATGTTCTGAAGGATCTGCCTCCTAAGGAAATCATCATCCATTACAGCGAGATGATCCCCGCTCAGGCGGAGCTCTACAATAAATACAGGGATTTTTACAGAGCCCGGGTCAAGGGACTGCTTGATGATAAGGGACTGGCCGGATCTTCTGTAGAGATTTTTCAGTTTCTCCTTAAACTCAGACAGCTGGCCATTTATCCGCCTATGACCGGTGATGCAGATGCCGCCCTGGTGAGCTCCTGTAAGATGGAAGCCCTCAAGGATCTTCTGGATGAGGTTCTTACGGAAGATCATAAAATCCTGATCTTCTCCCAGTTTCTCGGGACACTCAATGCCATGGCCGATTTCTGTCGGGATCAGCATTGGGATTACTCAATGATTACCGGGAAGACCACCGACCGCTCCGAGGAGATTCGCCGTTTTCAGGAAGATGAGGATGTCAGAATATTCCTTCTCAGTCTTAAAGCCGGGGGCGTGGGTATCAACCTGACTGCCGCCGACTATGTCGTCCTCTTTGATCCCTGGTGGAATCCCGCCGCAGAGCGTCAGGCTATTGACCGGGCCCACCGTATGGGGCAGACCCGTAAGGTTATCTCCTACAAGATGATTGTCAGGGATACCATCGAAGAGAAAATCCTCAGAATGCAGGAAGAAAAAACCGCCCTGATGGACGGTATATTGAGCGATGACTCTTCTGTTTTCACAAGTATGAAAGAAGACGAGGTTTTGAGGCTCTTCGAGTAAGCTTTATTACTCTTCCAGCTCTTTAACTTTGAATCTATCCTTATACCTGTTATACAGGCTGTTGGTTCCCAGCATCATCAGACCAACTCCCAGAAAGACAAGCCCTTTAAGAAGTACCGTACTTTCGGACAGATCGATAAAGATAAGACGGATAACGCAAAGGAGCAGTCCTCCCTGGGATAGTATCCGGAAATGGGATTCTCCCAGAAACAGACTGGCCGAAAAGATAAAGAAACATTCCAGGGCCAAAAGCAGTGTCAGATAGCTGGAATCAAAACTCTCATACACAAAGAACGCAGTCACAAGGGCCAGGGAATAGAGAAGCAGACCGTGTTTGTATTTTTCCAGAGAGGGAAGGGCTGTGCTGCGAAAATCTTCTTTTCTGAAAAAGAGCAGCAGGGCTCCCAGGAGTGTCAGCAGGCTCAGGACTGCAGCTAATCGACTTACTTCCGGTCTATTCAGAAGACTCAGACTCACACCCGTAAGACTCAGCATATAGTACAGCAAACTGTAGAGCGGCATACGAGGGGCTGTTTTTCCTGCCAGTCTGTAGAGCAGAATGGAGAGTGTTACTCCACTCAGAGCAAAGGGTACCCAGGGGCCATCCACTTCTATTGCGATAAGAACTGCCGTTATCAGGAGTCCCAGATCAAGAGAATATTCCAAAATGCCTTTGAACAGTGGATGTAATTTTTCTTCAGCAGGTCGTCTCCACAGGAAGAATACCAGAAGAAGAGCCAGGTCAGAAAAATAGCGGAGTTTCCAGAATCCCCAGTTTTCTGAATAGTTAATATGCACCATAAAGTGACGGATCAGGAAGCTCAGAAGAAAGAGGATCGCCATAGATCTGAATCGCTGGGGGAGACCCGGCAGTCTAATGAGAAGAAGAACCCCGCCCAGCCAGAAAAAACCGGGTAGAAGGGGAGACACAGGATTAAAAAGTAAAAATGTTGTGATCATGAGGGTCAGGACGGCCATAATAAGAGCGCAAATGCTGATAAGCCTTGAGACCTTCTCCTCCCAGAAAAAACTCAATCCAATGCTTAGAACAAGGGATAGGATAACGGCGAGCTCCTGTACTCCAAGGGATTCCGCAGAGAGGAGAGTGTCTGCGGCCATAAGAGAGAACAGAACCAGGTAAGTCAATACTCCTGTCCCCAGTCCTCTGCTTTCTGACTGCCGGTAGGCGGTCAGTATGATGATCGACAGACCCGCAGCGTAAAGGTACTGATACGTTCCCCAGTCAGGAGGAAGCAGTATCAGGGCGGCACTCCCTGCCAATCCGGCAAGAAATCCTGTGATGGAAAATTCTCTCTTAAGTCTCCATGGGAAATCCTCACTCAGCCAGATCCTGTCCTCCCTTTTCCATAGCATTCTGTGATGAAGGAGGGCGGTCACAGCCAGAGCCGTAACATAAATGAGACTGTTCAATCCCTCTGTTTTCAGACAGAGAAAAAGCAGAATCCCCGCAGCCAGGAGGTAGGACCAGAGGGCAAAGCGGTAGAGTTCCCTGCGTTTTTGCCGGATTATAATCTGGAGAAACAGCAGTAATTCCACATACAGGAATCCGCTGATCATAATGGAGGGGACATCCCATCCCTTAAGGCTTACAAGTCCGGCGCAGAGTAAGATCTGCCCCATGACAACACTGCTGCTCCGCAGCCAGGGAATTGCTTTTCTGGCTGCCCGGTGAGAGAGGCTTAATGCCAGAAGACTTCCGGCAAACAGGACAATACTTCTTTCCGGTTTATCTCCGATATAAAGATACATCCCCACCGAGAAATAGAGCCAGTTGATCAGGTGTGTGAGAAATGGAAATACCTGGAACCGGGGGCTGGCATAACTTTTACGATAATGTACAAAGGTTGAGACCAGGAAAATCAGAGAGAGGGCAGCCGCTCCCTGCAGGCGAAGGGCATCAAACTGAGGTCCCCAGAGGCTGTACATCCAGTACATGTGATAAGCGAAAAATCCGCTGAGGACCAGTAGAAGATGGAGTTCCCAACGATTTTTATAACAGTGAATCAAGGCATAGAGAGTGATGACCACGGCCATAAGGAGGGATACAAAACCCGGCGGCAGCACAGAGAGGGCCAGAAGACTCAACAGACAGTGAAATGAGGCAAACTCCTCTTTTCTTCCCAGAGAGGAGAGGGCCAGGTTCACGGCAATTCCCAGAATCAGCAGTCCCAGGGATTGTATGGGATTATGAATCCACTGAAGGCCGGGTATTCCCGCAGATCCGAGGCAGGCAAACAGGAATATGGCGGCACTGATACTCCGCATCCACAGGGCCTGACGCTGCCATTTCTCTCTGTCTTTTAAAAGATAATAAAGAACTCCCGGCAGGGCCGCGAGGAGGAGCAGAAGAAGAAACCGGACAAACTCGTCAAACTTGAGGGCCGCGTAGATACTTAAGAAACCGGCTCCCAGAACCATAATCACAGAGCCTACAATACCGCTCCAGTTTTCCAGAAACTGTTTTTCAAGGCGCTGAAGAATGGGATATACTTTTTTCTCTTTTTTTCTCTCTCTGGTTTTTCGAAGGGGTTTTACTTCCTGAACAGCTGAGGTCTCATCGAAAGTCTCTGTTACATCAGAAATCCCGGTGTTCATATGCACAGGCGCTATATCTGACTTAAATAGTTCCCCTGTATCCTCTGATGCTGAATTCAAACCGGATTCAAGGTTTGAGACCCTCTTCTGCAGATCAGCATTGAGTTCTTCAATGGATCTGATCCGTTTCCTCAAAAACAATACAGCAATGAGAGGTGAGAAGAATATCCCCAAGCCCAGTATTACAGCTAATCCTTCCATTCTCACTCCTTAAAATCTATTCTCTTTCAGAAACTCTTAATTTAAAGCACATTACACAGGAAAATGCCAGAAAAAGACAGAAAAAGCGGCAGTCCTCCTGTCTCCTTGCAATATATTATAGATTTTCCGGAAGTAATTTTATTAAATCTAAACATGTATTCCTTTTTATTTTGCCTTATACTGCATATATAAATGTAACTTTAGGCCCTTAGGGCTGATTAAATAATCGCCGGAACCGTAAATCGGTTCCGGTAGCAAAAGGAGACAGCTCATGAAAACAGTCGTAGAGGGTAATCCCTCTTTCAGTCATGTGCATATTGATCTGGAACCGGGTGAATCAGTAACAGCAGAAAGTGGGGCTATGCAGTCCATGTCTGCCGAACTGGAGATGAAAGCCCGGAGTAATGGCGGATTCTTTTCCGGCCTGGTAAAAAAATGGTTCGGCGGTGAGTCGTTCTTTGTCAATGAATTCTCAAACGGCGGCAGCAGACCCATGCGGGTGACAATTTCCCAGAATGTTCCAGGTGAGATCAGGGAATTGAAATTGTCAGGAGATCAGGAGATCTGTCTCCAGAAAGGTTCCTGGCTGGCTTCGGCGGGTGATGTGCAGTTCAAAACCGTATGGGCAGGATTTGTATCCTGGTTTTCCGGTGAAGGACTGATCAAACTGAAAGCCTCCGGAAACGGAACCCTCTGGTTCGGAGCCTATGGCGGTATTATCGAACGCCAGGTAAAGGGTGAACTGAAAGTAGATGACGGTCACCTTGTGGCCTACGATCCTTCTCTTAAATTGAAAGTGGCTCTGGCCGGAGGATTGATTGCCAGTATTACAAGCGGTGAAGGTTTTGTCTCCAAAGTAGTCGGAGACGGGACGGTTTATATACAGACCCGCAGTCTTAAGGGATTGGCTTCATGGCTCAACCCCAAGTTCCGCTGACCCTTAGGCCTTAGTGGGAAATCACCAAGGTTCTGAATGAACCCTGGTAGGAAAAGAAAACAATGGAGAAGTTAATGAATATAGAAATTCTGAAACGTCCTTCCAACTCTGCTGCCAAGGTCAGCCTTGCTGCCGGTCAGAGTATGACAGCGGAAGGAGGAGCCATGATCGCCATGTCCGGCGATATGCATATAGAGACAAAGGTCAATAAGAATGAAGGCGGAGCAAAAGGCTTTCTTAAAGGAATGGCAAGAATGCTGGGCGGGGAAGGTCTCTTCATGAACCATTACACCGCAGGTTCAAATGGAGGAGATGTATTTCTCTCTGCCACATTACCGGGAGATATGGCTGTTCTTGAACTCGATGGAAGCAGAAGCATCAAAGTGCAGAACGGTTCCTTTGTAGCTCATGGTCCTGATGTGAATATGAATATTAAATGGGAAGGATTCAAGAATGTCTTTTCCGGAGAAAATATGATCTGGCTGGAGATGTCTGGTAAGGGAAAGGTCATTATTAATGCCTTCGGTATGATCTATCCCGTAGAAGTGGATGGTGAATACATTGTTGATACCGGTAATATTGCTGCTTTTGACGACAGTCTTGAGTTTAAGATCAGCAAGGCCGGAGGAAGCTGGATATCATCCATTCTTGGTGGAGAAGGTCTTGTCTGCCGTTTTAAAGGAAAGGGGACAGTCTGGTGCCAGACTCATGCGGATCAGACATTCGGAAGCTCACTTTCTCCCTTTCTGATTTCAAAGAAGGAGGATTAAATAATGGGATACGATATGGAAAAAACTGAATACCCCTACACACTTGAATCCCAGCCTGCCTACGGCATGCTGAATGTAAAGATCCCCAGTGGCAAAACTCTTAAAGTGGAAGCTTCTGCCATGGCCTGGATGGATACGTCCCTGACCATGAAAGCAAAAATGAAAGGCGGTCTGAAACGGCTTGTTTCGGGTGAAAACCTGTTTATTTCCGAGTTTACAGCTTCATCCGGGGATGCCGAGATGGGGATTGCCCCCGGTTCTCCCGGTGAAATCGGACATGTCTACCTGGAGGATGCGACTGTATTTATACAGAACTCAGCCTATCTGGCCTCATCCCCCGATCTGGAGGTCTCTGCTGAATTCCAGGGCTTTAAAGGATTTTTCTCGGGTGAGAAGCTGTTTATGGTCAAGTGCAGTGGTACTGGAGACCTCTGGTTCAATACATACGGCGGTCTGATCGAGATAGATGTGGAATCCGACTATGTGGTGGATACCGGATATATTGTCGGTTTTACAGAAGGCCTCAGCTATGATGTTCGTCCTGTGGCAGGGCTGAAGAGTACTTTCTTTTCCGGTGAAGGACTTGTCTGCCGTTTCAGCGGTTCCGGGAAGGTCTGGATTCAGACCCGTCTGGCCACAGCCTTTGTCAACTGGGCAGACCCCTTCAGGGCCGTGGAAAAAAAGGATGATAAAGACTGACTCATCTCCCGGGACCCTGTGTCCCGGGATTATCAGCTTGTAAGTAAATTCAGACTTTTAGTTTATTCAGCTGTTCTTCCACCTGTTCCCTGCTCAGGGTACTCAGGTAGGAGAACTTTTTAGTCAGAGCGGTATTCAGATAGGATACCGCTTTTTCTTTGTCATTTTTCTTCTCGGCCACAAGGGCAGCATTATACCAGGCATCAGGGAAGCTGGGATCTTTCTCCATCAGTTTTGCATAAAGTTTCTCCGCTTTGTCCCAATCATTAAGTTTTATGTAACAGAGTCCCAGATTATCCTGAATTACCGCAGATTCTCCATCATAGGCCTCGGCTTCAAGATTTATTTCCAGTGCGCGCTCCAGGTTCCCCTGTTCAATCAGAAAAAATCCGAAGTTGCTGTAGAAAGAACTTGTTCTGTAGTTTTCTGTCAGAAGTGCTTCAAGCTCTTCCACTGCTTCATCCAATCTGTCGCTTTTCCAGTGAATCAATGCGTTGTAGGATCGAGCGTGCTGAGCGTTGAACTTGGCTCCGGGATTATGAATCAGGTAGGTGAATATGCGCTCTGCATCATCTATAAAACCCTCTTTCAGGAGGAGGTATCCCACTGTCAGCTGATGCTTGTTGGAGAGCCCTTCTTCAACTGATTTTTTAAGCATGGTCACAGCTTTTTCTGTGTTGCCGGCCCCATAAACTTTGAGTGCCTTGAAATACAGGAGCAAACTCCGGAAGCGGAATCCTAGATAGATCAGCAGCATTACCGGAACCAAAATCAGGATAAAAATATTCATGGGAACCTCCGTCTATAAGACTTCTGAATAATAGCGGAGGGTGGGCAGCCTGACAAGAGATAAAACCCCCGCCTGGTGATACGGACGGGGGTAAAATAAGGAACCTGGTATCTCAGCCTTTTACGGCCCCTGCAGACAATCCCTTTACAAAGTAATTGGAGAGTAACAGGTATATGATTATTACCGGTATGCTCGCCAGTGACAGTACGGCAAATACAAGGTTCAGTTTGGTATCAAACTGACCGAAAAGCTGTCCTGTCGCCAAGGGAATTGTATAATTCTCTCTCGACTTGATCAGTACAAGAGGAAACCAGAATTCATTCCAGTTGGGAATAAAGCTGATAATCCCGGCAGCCGCCAGTCCCGGTTTGATCAGGGGGGATATGATTCTGGCGAAGATCCCCGGTTCGGAGCAGCCGTCAATTCTTGCTGCACTGCTCAGTTCATCAGGAACCATTTTGATGTAGTCGTAAAGAACAAATACACTTAAGGGTATGGCCATGGCAATATAGACAATGATCAATGCCCAGAGGGTATCAAAGATCTTCAGGTTGAGCATGGTGATCATTATATCGATAGTACCCAGCTTGATGGGTACCACAAGACCAATTACAAAATATACATAGATTGCTCTGTTGTATTTGAACTTGTATTTGGAGATGGCATAGGCCGCCAGAGCGGACATTGTAACTGCTGCTGATAAAGACAGAACCGTTACCCCGATACTGTTCAGGAAATATTTTCCATAATTTGATATTACAAAAAGATTTACATAAGCATCAATGTTGAAGCTTGTAGGGAGACCGAATGGATTCTTGAATATCTGAGCATTTGTCTTGAATGAGGTCATAAACATCACAAAGAGGGGGATAATAATACTCAGAGAGTAGATAAACATGGTCAGGTAAAGGCCGCTGCGGGCTACTGCACGTTTTACTTTCATTTTTCCAGTTCCTCCTTCTTTTTCGTAAAGAAGGTAAGGAATACTCCTACTCCTATAGTAACGATGATAAACATCATGGTGGCTACCGTTGCACCCATACCGGTTCCCCAGCCGCCCCGCTCAGGTGAGGAGAATGCGGTTCTGTAAAATAGAGAACCGAAGAGGTCTGTACTGTAGTTGGGATCACCTCTTGTGCCTGTCATGGCAAAGATGATGTCAAACTGGGTAAAGTCACCGATAAAAATCAGAATTGTCACAATTCCCACAATGGGTAGAACAGAAGGAAGGATTATATGGTAGATTTCCTGCCAGATATTGGCTCCGTCTATCTGGGCGGCCTCTATGATTGAATCACTGATACCGTCTATACCCGAGGTATAAAACAGTACGGACTCTCCAAAGAACTGCCAGCTGACGGCGATGGCGACAACATAGATTGCCGACCTGGGATCTCCGAGCCAGGGAATAATCAGTTGTTCCAATCCGATCATTTCAATAAATTTATCAAATACTCCATAGTAGGGGTTAAGTATCAGTTTAAAGATATATCCGACAACCAGGACGGATAGTGTTGTAGGTAGAAAGCTCAGTTTTCTGATAAAACCGGAACCTTTGAAGGTTCTGGAAATCAGGACTGCCATAAAGAATCCGAGAACATTCTGTACTACAGTAACAATAATAAAGAATTGGATGTTATTTTGGAATGCATTCCAGAATTTTACGTAATAGCGCTCTTCTGTGAAGAGGCGGATATAATTATCGAGACCGACAAACTCATTTGGGATTAGTCCCTCTCCCGTGTAGAGACTGTATTTCATAGAGTTTAAGATAGGCAGCAGCATAAATACTGTGTAGACGATAAATGCCGGGAATATAAACAGAAACAGAAATTTTGCATGTTTCCTTCGTGCCTCTAGCATAAAACTCCTCCTTGCTTTTTAAAACAGCTCTCTGTCTCCAGAGAGCTGTTATTTGGGTAACTACCAGGGCAGGTAACACCGGCCTGGTGGTTTTTCAGCTTAGGCCGAAAGGCCTAAGGTTAAGAGGGATCAGTAATACCAGGACAGTCCGTCATCAACATATTTTGCTGCTTGAGCGGGTGTCAGTTCATCGGCATACATTTTCTGAACGGCTTCTCCAAGAAGTTGGTTTCCACTGGGAGCCTGAGCTGACAGTTTTTCCCATACAGTTCTTACTGTAGGAACAGAATCTGCTACGTAGCTCTGCATCTGTTTGGCCAGATCGTTGGACAGTGTATAGCTGCCGGGTGTGTAACTGAAGAATCCGGGGAGCTCATCCATCATAAGCTGAGCGTAAGCAGGAGATGCTACCCATTTCATATAGGTTTTAGCTTCTTCTGGATATTTTGAGTTTTTATTCATACCGATACCGGCATCAACATGGAAGCAGTACTGAAGAGTATCGCCTTTTTTAGCAACAGGAGGTGCAAAGTAACCTACATCTTCCAGACCGCCGAGATCTTCGAAAATACCGATTTCCCAGCTTCCACCCATGAACATTGCTGCATTTCCTGTTCCGAAAATCTGCTGCATTGTTACATAGTCAATACCTTCAAATCTTTCGGGAAAGTAGGGCTGCAGATCTTCCATTCTTTCGAATGCTTCTACGAAGTTAGCATCAGTCATTCTGGCATCTTTAGCTATAAGTGCCTGTCTGGCTTCTTCACCACCGTAGAAGTTGGCACCGAGACCGGAATACATTACTTCATAAAGCATCCAGTTGTCTTTGGTTCCCTGGGCAAATACAGTTTCTCCACCGTCTTTCAGTGTCTCACAGGCTGCCATGAAGTCATCCCATGTTTCAGGAACAGATATACCGTATTTTTTAAAGATACTCTTTCTGTAGTAAACACCGTGAACAACACCTACGGAGGGAACAGCATAGCTTTTTCCGTCTGTAGCCCAGGCAGCTATTGCAGCTGATGGGAAACCGGAGAGTCCGGGGATTACACTGTTAAGTTCCTGAAGAGAACCTGTCTGATAGATCTGGTATCCTGAGTCATAGGAGCGCAGGAAAATAATATCAGCACCAACGCCGGCAGCCAGTGACTGTTGGAGCTGTGCATCGTATTCAGTATCTTTTACAGGCTGAAAATCAACTTCGATATTGGGATATTCTTTTGTGAATGCATCATTGATGCGATTCATTCTCTCGATATCCTCAGTTCTCCAGCTGGTGAAAACCAGCTTAACCTTGTCACTTCCACCGTCTGCTGCTTCCTGAGAGCCGCTGGCAAAAGCGAGGCCTGCTGTCATCGCAACAAGCAGGACCGCCAATAGTAATTTTTTCATAAAATCTCCTTAGAATGACTGGATTTTAGTAGTCATAGCTTATTGTAGGGGCACAATTGAAAAGGAGACAAGGTACTCAAGTACCGATATCGGTACCGTTTGATCAGTACAATACTATACCTAAAGGTGATTTTTGGAAATTCTGATTACTTTAAGGCGGTCATGGGTCCCCAGCTTATTGTAGATAAGGCTCACATGGTTTTTTACCGTCTGTTCAGCAATAAAAAGTTCGCTGGCAATCTCCTGATTGGTAAGACCGCTGGAAATCAGCTTTAAAACCTGTTTTTCCCTTTTACTCAGTTCATCGAACCACTCAGGCTTATCATGGATTATTGTATGTTTTGCAGAGTCCTGTGCCATATGTTTTATGATGGTTGGAGATACAAGAACAAGACCGTTCATGGCGGCTTCGATGGATGATATCAGTTTCTCCGGTTGAGTATTTTTCAGAAGGTAGCCGTCGGCTCCGTTATTCAGGGCGTTGTAAATATATTCATCATCATCAAAAGTAGTGAGCATTATAATTTTGATTTCAGGAAATTTCTTCTTGATGATTCCAACAGCCTCAACACCATTCATCTCGGGCATCCTGATGTCCATCAGTATCAGATCCGGTTTATGGATTTCAGCCATTTTAACGGCTTCCTTGCCGTTGGCCGCCAGTTCCAGTACCTTTATATTTTCGCTGCGGGTTTCCAGGACGGTTTTCAGACTTTCTGCAAATAGGGTCTGATCGTCTACAATAATCAGTTTTGTTTTATTCATTAATACTCCATGGAATTGTTGCTCTGATGGAAAATCCCATCGATGTATTTTCATAGGACAGGCTGCCTGACACTTCGCTGAGGCGTTCAGTCATACCTTTTAAACCGATTCCCTGCTCAATATCAAGGCTCCCTTTTCCGTCATCTTCTACATTTATTTTTATATGAGATTCTTCCCGCCAGAACTGGATTTCAATTTTCTTGGCATCTCCGTGTGTCAGGGCATTGGTCATGGCTTCCTGAAGGAAGCGGTAGATAATATGATCTACTCTTTTGTTCAGTTTCCAGGGAAGATTTCCAAATTCCACTCTTACATTGACCCCTGTGGACTCCATAAATATACCGGTAAGATTGCGGATTGATTCAATGCTGTTTTTTTCTTTGATTTTGGTATTTCTCAGAACCCTCAGGGACTGGCGTATCTCTTCGTGTCCATTTTTAGTAATTCCAAGAGCCTGGTGCAGAAGCTCCTCCAACTTTACAGGATTACTTTTAACCAGATCTGTACTGGCTTCCAGCATCATCAGCAGATTGGTCATGGTGTAGCCGACAGTATCATGAATTTCTCTGGTCAGCTTGAGTCTTTCATTCATCATACTTTTTTCTTCTGCCATATTGGCATATTTCTGAAGTTCGCTGTTAGAAGTAGAGAGCTTTTGTATTATTTTCTTCTGATAGCCAAGATTCTCCCGATCTTTCAGAAGATGGTTATGAGCACTTTTTATAATGATGCTCAAACTGGAGAACATAAGAGAGAGAATCATAAGTGAGAGTTTCATATCCAGACTTCTCTCTTCCATCTGAATCCCCCAGAAGACTTCATTGTGATTTGTGAAGACTACCGAGAAGATAACGGCTGCTGTGAGAGCAAGGATTTCAGCAGTGCTTAGAAGGAGAATAGCCTCCAGCATCATGATTATAATAAGAAAAAATTCAAACCAGATATCCTCACTGAAGGGTTTGGTCATTATATATTTACAGCCAAGCTGCAGGATAAATATCAATGAGATAACAATTCCTCTTGAGCTGCTCTCTTCCAGAGGAATAAAAAAAATGCCCACAGAGAGAAGAAAATTGAATATCAGGAGGATCGGAAACTGACTGCTCCAGGAGGAGGGCAGCCCGAAGCTGCTGCTGTTCAGGATAAAAAGGAGGGTTATTGCAACATTACACAGAATAATCATTGGAAAAATTGTCCACTTCTGTGCCCTTCTGTTGAAAAAAATCATGCTGCTTTTCATAGGAGTATTTAATACCGGATGGGGGGATAAGTCAAATATACATATTAATACAGCCTAACTATTGGCTTTCAAAAATAAATGAGATATATTAATAATAAACATAGAACTATTCATGATACCGCTTCTACCAGTAAGCAGTTGTGTCGGTTTTCATCAGTTCTATTATCAGATTATCTTATTGAAATGGGGTGGGTTTATGAAATTTTTAAAGTCATTATTACTAATTTTGTCAGCGTTTTTTATTCTGTTTGCATTTGTGTCATGTGAGGAAGAAGCGGCTGCAGCAGCCGGAGGAGGATTGACCGATTCAGAACGTAGTCAGGTATTAGGAACAGCTACAACTGCTATGTCAACAGCTGTGTCCGAGGCGATGTCTTCAATCTCCTATGGTGGTGCTTTACTGCAAAGTAATCCTGAAGATCTTTCGAGAGGAATCGAAAGAACTACTTATGATATTAACTATACGGGAAATGGTTTTAGTGTTACAGGAACTTTTTCCACCTCTTATCAGCTAACCATCACTTTCAATAACTATAGCTCTAGTGGAGTCACTATAAACGGAAGCTGTTCATACTCCGGATCTGCTGGAGGAATTTCAAGTACTGCCTCATTTACTATCAAATACGATGGTTATACATACAGTTTCCGCTGGACCCTGAATATGGATAGTTCCGGAAATTTCACAGGTTCTTATACTATCGATGGTGAGTCCTATAATTATAATGACAGTAGCAGTGATGACAGCAGTGATGACAGTGGAGCAACACAGTTCTGTTTTTATATTACAAGCGAATTGGGACATGGTTATATATACGTTTATTTGAATGGCAGTTCTGTTGGAACTATAACAAAGTATTTTGAAGGAGGTCAGCCGCCTGCTGGTACTGCCGGTACTGTAACAGTTCAGAAAAGTCCAGGTTCCTATACTTTCACTGCTAGTAGTCAGGATGGAACTACCTGGGGACCTAATACATATACATTGCAGGAAGGGCAGACATTTTTCCTTGAGTTAACAAATTAATTACTGATACAATATAAAAATAGCCCGGCACCCATGCCGGGCTATTTGTTTTTTAGAGATATTTGAATATCTCCTTTCCCTGCCTTAGAATATATCCTAGAAGATTACGACAGTTTTTCCTTTACGCCAATTAATAGTCATCGTATAATATTTTATAGATATAAAAATCATCATATAGGTTTGTTTGAATATCTGTTTTTTTTAATGAATCACTTTTTTAACCGGGGTGATTCATTTTTGTTTCTTTGGGTCCCGTATCCTCAGCGAATAAAATACCGGTGCTATTACATAGTTCCGGTAGTGTAAAGGCCCTTAGGCCTTGGCTAATAATCACCAGAGCTATGTTATAGCTCTGGTAGTGTAAAGGAGTCTTCTATGAAAACCTTCAAGGCCAGGATTGTTCTAGTCCTGATGCTGGGGGCGGTCTGGTTTCTGCTTACCTATCCTTTCAATACACAGGAAGGACTGGCTGGCGGAGCTATTCTGCTTCTTATTGTCCTGATGCCTCTCCCCGGTGGAGACCTGCTTGGTGACCTTAAATGGAGTCCCAAAGCTCTTATGGCACTTATTCTTTATTTCTTTTATTTTCTGGGGGCCCTGATCAAGTCCAACCTGGATGTTGCCTTAAGGGTTCTGCACCCGAAACTCCCCATCCGTCCCGGGATAGTCAAAGTAAAGACAAAACTTAAGACTCCTCTCGGCCGTCTGATGCTGGCTAATTCCATTACTTTGACCCCCGGGACTATTACGGTGGATACGAAGGGTGAGGATTTCTACATCCACTGGATCGCCGTTGAAGAGGGAGACTGTGAGGAAAAAACAAAGAAAATCGTTTCCGGTTTTGAAAAGTATCTGGAGGTGATCTGTGGCTGATTTATTATTTCAGATAGCAGCAGGTATCGCCGTACTGGCCATGGTTATATCCTTTATAAGGATGCTCATCGGTCCGGATTCAGTGAGCCGCACCGTAGCTTTGGACGGAATGACCATTATTTCCCTATCAATAATTGTCTGGCTGGCCTTCTGGTCGGGACGGGGTATTTATATTGATGTAGCCCTGGTTTACGGGCTGATCAGTTTTACGGGTGTAGTCGCACTGGCCCGTTACCTGGAAAGGGGGCTCTGATGCTGGAAATTATAGGTGGAATTATAGCCCTGGTGGGCAGTCTTTTTCTTCTTCTGGCATCTATCGGAATTATCCGTATGCCCGATGCATTTAACAGGATGCAGACAGGAACCAAGGCGACAACCCTGGGTAGTCTGCTCTTTATGACAGGTATTGCCATGGCCCGACCCGAGTGGTCAGGGAAAATGGTCCTGCTCATGGTTTTTATACTTTTTTCCAATCCTCTTTCATCCCATGCTCTTGCACGGGCAGCTCACAAGTTCGGAATACCCCTTGGGGAAAAAGCTGTGTGTGATCATTTGAAGGATGATCAAATAGAGGAGGATGATTCATGATTACCATTCTGATGATTGTTCTGGGAGTAATGATGATTGCCGGAGCTCTTCTGGCTGTTTATATGAAAAATCTGACGGCTGCTGTTATTGCCAGCGGTTCTGTCAGCCTGATTGCTTCTTTAATTTACCTTATTATGGCTGCTCCCGATGTAGCCATGACAGAAGCTGCCATCGGTTCGGGTCTTACTACTGTTGTATTTCTTTATGCCCTCAGCCGTATGAGAGGAAAGAAGGAGGAACCCCGTGATTAGCCGCTGGATTGCTTTTATAGCTCTGGTGCTGACAGCACTGGTCCTTCTTCCTTTTGTGAGCATGCCTGTGAGTGATGAACTGACTGATGTTGCCGCATATTACCTTGAAAATGGTCCGGAAGAGCTGGGTGCCGCCAATATTGTCACCTCAATTATCGTGACCTATCGAGGTCTGGATACATTGGGTGAGGTAGCCGTACTCTTTTTTGCCACAACAGGAGTAGGGATACTCCTGAGTAAAATGGGCCGCCGTGAAGACGAGATCCGCCCCGCATCTGAAATACTCAGCAGCGGTGCTTCTCTGCTCTATCCACTTCTGCTCCTATTCGGTGCGTATATCTTCGTACATGGTCATCTGACTCCGGGTGGTGGTTTTCAGGGTGGTGTCGTCATCGCCACCGGATTCCTCCTGCTCCTTCTGTCT
Source organism: Oceanispirochaeta sp. M1 (assembly GCF_003346715.1). Classification (NCBI taxonomy): domain Bacteria; kingdom Pseudomonadati; phylum Spirochaetota; class Spirochaetia; order Spirochaetales; family Spirochaetaceae; genus Oceanispirochaeta; species Oceanispirochaeta sp. M1. Next base: position 143,952 of record NZ_QQPQ01000004.1, on the reverse strand, counting down.
CAAAGAGTCAAGAAGGTTAATCATGTGGTCATGAACCTGCTGGAATCTCTATCGGGTTTCGCCTATGTACTTATCGGGAGTGCCGGGATCTTCCTGGCAGGCGGTTTTCTGGATAACCGGATACTCCCTCTGGGTGAGTTCAGAACACTTTTCAGTGCCGGTGCCATTCCTCTTATTTATATTCTTGTGGGATTGAAAGTAGGAACCGAGCTTTCGGCTATTCTTGAAAATATGAAAGGGAGGGACCCGGAATGAGTCTTAATCTTATTGCCACAGTCGTTGGTTTTACCCTGCTTCTTGTAGGACTTTGGGGAATCCTGACCCGTAGAAATATTATAAAGATGGTCATCGGATTTTCCATCATGGATACGGGAATCCATCTGGTCATTGTCTCTCTGGGATATATAAAAGGGCGTACGGCTCCCATTCTGGATGGAGATGTGACCGGAGCTCCCGAGCTCACAATGGTTGACCCCGTGCCTTCGGCTCTTGTTCTGACAGCCATCGTTATCGGTCTGGCTGTAACTGCTTTGATGCTCAGTTATTCGGTGCGTCTCTACAAAGCTGCCGGAACCGCCCAGGTTCAGGATCTCAAGGAGTTAAAATGGTAAGCCCTGTTTTTCTTATAATAACGGCACTGGGGACTGCCTTTCTGCTTCCCCTGTTTGACAGGATCAGCCGGAAACTGAGTCAGGGGATATTCCTTCTGGCTCTGGCCTTTATGGCCTATATTGCGGGCTCATCCTTTGCTGCCGCCCTTAACGGTGCCCCCGCAGATATTTTCACGGCAGGTTTCAAGCCACCTGTCTCCATCAACCTCAGAATGGGTGTGGAAGAGAGCTTTGCAGTTCTTTCAGTTCTGACCGCCGCTCTTCTGGGTGCGATTCACCTGGGTTCTTTCTGGAAAAAAGACGGCCCGGGAGGCATGATGGCCTATCTGGCTCTGGCTCTGGGAGTGAGCGGGATCATTATGACCCGTGACCTTTTCAACCTCTTTGTGTTTCTGGAAATAACATCAATAGCCACCTATGGTCTCATTGCCCTGAAGGGAGATAAAAGAGCTCTGGAAGCCGGTTTCAAATATCTTATGGCCGGTGGATTGTCATCTATCTTTTTTCTCCTGGGAACTGTTTACATCTACAGACTTACGGGAACCCTGTCCCTGGACTGGATACTCCGTGACCCTGCAATGATTCAGAGCGTTTTCTCAAGCGGAGTAGGGATGGCGGCGCTGTTCTTTCTGACAGCTGCTCTCCTGATTGAACTTAAACCATTTCCCGCCAACGGCTGGGCTTTGGATGTTTATCAGGCCGCTCCCGAGGGAATTGCCGGAGTCATCGCATCGGCCAATGCGGGTGCCATGATCTTCGCTCTTATGAAGATCATGCCTCTGATGCCCATACCCCTGCTCAAGGTTCTTACGGGTATCGGATTTCTGACATTTTTCTTTGGAAACCTTATCGGTCTGAAACAGGATTCTGTAACCCGTATGCTTGGATTTTCCTCAACTGCTCAGATCGGTTTGTTGACAGGAGCATTGGGAATCATGTTTATTATGGGCGTACAACCCTTGAGTTTCCTTATTATTGCAGGTGGTATTTTTGTAAATCATCTCCTTGCAAAGGCCGGACTCTTCTGGATCGCCGGTCGCATTAAAGCCTCCGACAGAGAGGGCTGGAGAGGTAAAATGAGCGGAGCCTTTCCGGCGACAGTTATGGGCATCCTTGTACTTGCCTTAGCCGGATTACCCCCCTTTCCCGGATTTTGGGCTAAATGGGAACTGATCCGTCTCCTTCTGGGGACAGGACAGGTTCTCTGGACTGTTCTTATTCTACTGGGATCTTTATTTGAAGTAATTTATCTCTCACGCTGGTTTATCCTGTCGGTTCGCTCTGAGGAGAGTGGAGAACAGCCAGGCATGCCCTGCCGGGATGGAATTATTCCTGCAGGCCTCCTGATTGCCGCCGGACTCATCGCCGGGCGTGCTCTTGGAGGTCTGGAAATTCCACTTATTATGGTTCTTGGAGCGGGAGCGCTCCTCTTTGTGCTGGACTTCCTCCCGGGTAAACTAAAGGCCCTTATTTCTATGGGTCTTTTGGGATATTTCGGCTGGACTTATTACACAGCACTCAGCGGTTTGAATCTATTTTTCTTTGCTCTATTCATGATAGGCGGCCTGGTTTTCCTCTTTGCCTCAATGTACAGCAAAGAGAAACGGCCCGGAAATTATCCCCTTATGGTTATGTCCATTCTATCTCTGGGAGCCTTGACTCTGGTACAGAGCAACCTGGCTTTCTTTACAGCCTGGGAACTAATGGCAGTCTCCTCCTGGCTGCTTCTGCAGAGGGGTAAAGATTCAGAAGATGCCTCCCTGATTTACATCATGTTCTCCATGGGCGGGGCTTATGTGCTGATGACAGGTTTATTCCTGATGTCTTCAGATTTCATGCAGCTGGCCTGGATCATGATTGCCGTTGGTATGCTTGTTAAAACCGGCGCCCTTGGTGTACACCTCTGGTTGCCCGGAGCTTATGCGGAGTCGGAAGACGACGTATCGGGATTTCTCGCATCGGTGCTCAGCAAGGCTGGAATCTTCGGACTTATCCTTTTTGCTGTAAAAATCTTCCCTGTTGCACAGCTGGGACTCAGTTCCTCTGTAATAGGATGGATCGGTGCCCTCACAGCTGTGATTGCGGCTCTTATCGCCGTTTTCCAGGAAGATATTAAATATACATTGGCCTGGTCTTCAATGAGTCAGCTGGGCTATGTCATTCTGGCATTCTCCCTGATGAATCATGCAGGTTGGACAACAGTACTGTATCTGACTTTGAATCATACAATCTTCAAGGCACTGATCTTCCTGGCCGTTGCCGGTGTGATTATGAGGGCCGGTACAAGACAGATGTATCAGATGGGTGGGCTGATCAGCAGAATGCCTCTGAGTTTTCTTTCCGTGCTTATGGGTATAATCGCCGTTTCCGGCGTGCCTCCTCTATCCGGGTTCGGTGGAAAATGGCTGCTTTATACATCTCTCATTGAAGCCGGAAAATATCTTGAAGCGGGAATGGCCTTTTTTGCCAGTACCCTTGCCTTTCTTTACCTTTTCCGTCTGATTCATACGATCTTTCTTGGGCAGATTAAAGCTCATCATCGGGAAATAAAGGAAGCACCTCCATGGCTGATCATACCTTAGCTGCTGTTGATGGGGCTTTTAATGGCCTTCTCCTCTTTTCCCCATCTCTTTGTGGAGCCTATGTCGCAGATTACGGCAGCCTGGTTCCCCGAAGGAATGGCAATCGACTCAGCAGGTACTATCACCAATAGTTTCGGTTATTGGAACGGAAGCTGGGTAATGTATGTAACCATAGGTGTTTTTGCTGCACCCCTTCTCTGGCTTCTTATTGTTATGAGACGTCCTCAGAAGGTAAAACAGTTCAATATTGTTTTTGCAGCTGAGCGTCCGGATCGTCCGGAAACGACCCATTATGCCTACAATTTCTTTGCCCCCTACAGAAAAGCCCTTGGTTTTCTTGGGGGACCCGCAGTTGAAAATGTATGGAAAGGTGTTGCAGGGCTGACAGAAACCCTGTCTTCCAGTTTCCGCCGTATTTATACCGGAAACGGTCAGACCTATATGATCCATATCATTCTGCTTCTGACCCTGTCCTATTTTGTAATGAGAGGTCTGTCATGATTGAAAAGATTCTTTTAAAGGGCTTCTACACCCTGATTTCCTTATTTGTGATTGCCAACTATGGACTCCTCCTTATGGGTTCCATGGCCAGGATAAGAGCAAGGGTTCAGGGGAGAATCGGTCAGCCTGTCTGGCAGCCCTATATTGATATTGTCAAAAATAATGCCAAGAGATGGTCAATCTCCCACGGTGTTATGTTTTACCTTGGTCCGGTCTTCCGTCTTGCCGGAGGACTGGGAACCTATCTGTTTATTCCCGCTGTTCTGGGTTCTGCGGTATTCAGCAATTTCTCCTTCTCCGGAGATGTCATTCTGGTACTCTATTTTATCTTTTTCGGACAGCTGGGTATGGCTCTGGGAGCCGGACAGAGCGGTCATCCCTACAGCCCCGTCGGTGTCAGCCGGGGCCTGGCTCAGATGACAGCCTTTGAGGTCCCCTTTACACTGGCGGTAATTGCCCTGGCCAGTCAGTACGGAACTCTCTCCATCACTGAAATAGCCATGGCCCAGCAGGGCGGTATCCTGAGCTGGAGTCTGTTCACCAACCCTCTGGCCACAGTTGCCGGTCTATTCGCCTTTGTAGGAATGTCCATGCACAATCCCTTTTCCGTGGTCATTGCTCCTCAGGAGATCCCTATCGGTCCTCCCACAGAGTATCAGAGCAGTATGCTGGGGATGCTTCAGACTAACCGAGCCATCTTCAATGGAGCCAAACTGGTCCTTTATGTGAACCTGTTTTTCGGGGGAGCCAACAGCCTTCCCGAACTGGTAGTGAAGACCTTCTGTCTCTACTTTATCAATGTATTCGTGGGAGTATCCTTCCCTCGATTCCGTATCGAACAGGCTATCCGCTTCTTCCTTTTTGTCCCGACTCTTATCGGGCTGGCAGCGGTTCTGCTTCAATACGTCTAAAACTGAGGAGATTCTATGAGTAAAACAACAGATGATCTGACCACCAGAGAGGATCTGGATCGTCAGCTTAAATTGCCTAATGCAGGCCTCAGTGAGGAGGATAAACCTCTTTTCTGTGATGCCCCGCCCCAGACCATTGCTCCTTATAAGGGTATATGGGAAAATTTTCTGAACTGGGCACGGGCCAACTCCCTGTGGATTCTTGGATTCGGAACAGGATGCGGAGCCATCGAACTTCGTCCCCTGATGACCGCTCGATTTGATATGTACCGTTTCGGTGTGCAGCCGCGGCCCACACCAAGACAGTCCTGTGTCTTTGTTATCGGAGGTTATGCCTCCACAAAGACTATCAAGAGGATAGTGCGCTCCTATGAGCAGATGCAGGGACCCAAGTTTGTTCTTGGTCTGGGAAGCTGCACCATCAACGGCGGTATGTATTGGGACAGCTACAATACAATCAACAGACTGGATCATTATATTCCTGTTGATCAGTATATAGCCGGATGTATGCCCCGTCCTGAGGCTCTTCTTGCGGGAATCAAGGCTCTACAGGCCCAGATTCTTGCGGGAGATACGGAAAACACCAACAAGTATATCGAGAACTTCGAGTGGTATAAGGCCAATCAGAAGAAGATCATCACCGACTGGAATATGCCGGATTACAACTGGTGACCCCCTGGCCCTCAGGACTAAACAAGAAAATCACCAGAGCTGTAAATCAGCGTTGGTAGGAGGCTTATACAAAAATGACAGAATTAATGATGCGCATCAATGAGCGCTTTACCGTCGACAAGACGGATATTAAGTCGGACAGTCAGATCTTCCTGACAGTTCGGAAAAACCAGGCCGGTCAGCTGATCACCTGGCTTAAAGATATTGAAGGTTTTAAACATCTGATCATGGTCACCTGTGTGGATTGGCCCGAAAGGAAGAAGATGATACTCCACTATCTGCTTCATAATTATGACAGTGTTCAGGATATGGGAATCCTTGTGGAGCTGGGACGCGAGAATCCCGAGATGGAAGATCTCCATCACCTCTGGGCCCAGATGGCGACCTATCAGAGAGAGCTTTATGAAATGCACGGGGTTGATTTCCCCGGCAGTCCACGGCTGACAGAACCCTTCTGTCTTGAAGGCTGGAGTGAACTGCCTCCAATGAACCGTGATTTTGATACAAAAAAATACTCGGAAGAGACCTTCTTTCCCCGTCCCGGACGATCTACAAATGATCCGGAAGAGACCATGCGGAAAGAACTCTACCCCGGGAGGGCGGAATTATGACCATTTATGCCAATGAGAATAAATACCCCGAAGTCAAAGACGGTAAAGCCGAACTGGATATGTCTTCGGGGAAATATATGAAGATATGGCAGGGTCCTCAGCATCCCGGAATCACAGGGAATATGTCCCTGGAACTGACAATTGCCGGAGATGAGGTCTATGAATGTAAGACTCATCTGGGCTATCTGCACCGTGGATTTGAAAAACTGATTGAGCGCAGAACCTTTATGCAGAGCTTTCCCATAGTCTGCCGTATCTGTGTTCCCGAACCTGACTTTAATGAATATCTTTTTGCTCAGGGACTGGAAAACCTTTCAGGTATCCAGGCTCCCGAAAGAGCTCAATGGATCAGGACTCTCAATCTGGAAATGGCCCGGCTGACAAGTTTTCTGATGTGGATCGGAGGGCAGGCAGGAGCCTTTGGAATGGGGACGATAGGGCAGTGGACTGTAACCCACAGGGATTACATGCTGGATCTTTTTGAAGAACTCAGCGGTGGAAGAATCTACCATATGTATATTGTTCCCGGAGGAGTTCGAGCTGAACTTCCCGACGGTTTTGCCGGTCGTCTGGAGGATACTCTGGTGAAGGTTGAAAAACTCTGCAAAGAGATTGAACTGGTGATGTTCCATAATGCAGTGTTTAAGATGCGAAGCAAAAAACTGGGGATTATCGATCCAGCCTGGGTGGATGAATACGGAATTACAGGACCCAATATGAGGGGTACGGGAATCAAGCGGGATATCCGCAGGGATCAGCCTTATCTGGTATATGATCAGCTGGATTTTGATATAGTCACCGGCAGCGATTCTGATGCCTATGAACGAGCCTGGTGCCGTCTGCAGGAGATGCATCAGTCCATTGATCTTATTCGTCAAATCATGGTCCGCATGCCTGCCGGGGATATTCATACCCCCCTTCCCAATATTCTCCACTGGAAAATCCCTGAAGGAAGTACCTACCTCAGGGCTGAATGTACAAGAGGTGAATACGGTTACTTTATGCAGACAGACGGTTCGGGAATGCTGAGGCGTATGACAGTGAGAGGACCCAGTTACACCCACGCTGTGGCCCTGATGGAAAAGATGGCAGTGGGAACCAACATTGCCGATATTGCCGGTCTGATGGTATCTCTGCATACCTATCCGCCTGAAGTAGAGAGGTAAGGAAAATGAGTATAAAAGATGTAATTGCTCCTTTCGCGGTGTGGAAGAGAGCCTTTGAAAAACCCTATACCATCAGTAAACCCATTGATGAGAGACCTGGAGCCGAGCGCTACAGGGGATTTCATATCAATGACGGAGATAAATGTATCGGCTGCGGTACCTGTGAAGTTATCTGTCAGAATGAAGCCATTGATCTTGTTCCGGTAAAAGGGGTGGAAGCCAATAACGGTGACAGCGGACTGCGGCCTCAAATTGACTACGGCCGATGCTGCTGGTGTGCTCTGTGTGTGGATGTCTGTACCACAAGTTCACTCCGGATGAGCAACGAGTATGTCTGGGTGGATCAGGACCCTGAAGTGTTCCGTTTTGTTCCGGGATACGACAAAAAACCCTGGGATGACAGAAAAGAGGGCTATAGACGGGATTCCGACAATTACAGCCTTCTGAACTATGACCGTGTAGATATGAAGGCCATGGAGCCCGGGGAAGGAATCAAGTCCTTTGCCGAACTTATTCAGGGTTATTCCCGGGAGCAGGCTGTTAAAGAGGCTGATCGCTGTGTTGAATGCGGAATTTGTGTGGCCTCCTGTCCCGCTCATATGGACATACCCGGTTATATCCGGGCCGTGAGAGAGGGAAATACAGAAGAAGGTCTCAGACTCTTATATAAAACCAATCCCTTTCCTGCCTCCTGCGGAAGAGTCTGTACTCACCGCTGTGAGGATGTCTGTGCCATCGGTCATCAGGGAGATCCCCTGGCCATCCGCTGGCTCAAGAGGTATATCGCCGATCAGGTAGATTTGGGAAACTATGCCAATATACTGGGAGCTCCCGAGGAAGACAGCGGAAAACATATTGCCATTATCGGAGCCGGTCCCGGAGGGCTGTCGGCAGCTTATTATCTGAGGATGATAGGTCATAAAGTGACTGTTTATGAGGGAAGAGAAGCTGCGGGGGGAATGCTCCGCTACGGAATCCCCGAATATCGGCTGCCCTACGATCAGCTGGATAAAGATGTTCAGTCTATAACAGATATGGGTGTGGATATTAAATACAATACTCTCATCGGTCAGGAACTGAGCTTTAAGGATCTGGCCGGGAAGCATGATGCCCTGTTCTTCTCTACAGGTCTGGATTCTGCCTATGGTCTCGGTGTTGAAGGTGAAAATCTTCCCGGTATTATTACGGGACTCTCCATACTGGAAGATGTGACCAATGGAAAAGACCCGGAACTTGGGGATAAGGTTGTAGTCATCGGTGGTGGAAATGTGGCCATGGATGCCGCCAGAACCGCCCGACGCTATGGCGCCGAAGTCACAATTCTCTACAGAAGACGAATTGTCGATATGCCTGCTGATCAGGAAGAGATTGATGAAGCTCTTGAAGAGGGTGTTATTATGGTACCACAGGCCATCCCCATGAAGGTGGAGACTGCTGCCTCTGGTAAACCTGTGATGACCTGGGGACACGCAGAAATGGTGGATCAGGGTGCCGGTCAGAGACCCAAACCGGTACTGATCGAAAATTCTACTGAACTGACAGAAGCCGATACCATTGTCGCTGCCATAGGGCAGGGATCTGATTACCAGTATCTGCCGGAAGAGGGCTATGAGGGTGTTGAGATCAAACGCTACTCTGTTGTCATTGATAATATGTCCCGTACCGGAAATGCAAAGATCTTTGCGGGTGGTGATATTGCCAACTCCGTTAAAGATGCGGTTTCAGCCATAGCTGACGGCCATGCTGCCGCGATTGGTATTGATAAATACCTTCAAGCCCTTAGGTCTTAACAGAATTAAACGCTGGAGTGATATTACTCACTCTGATAGTAAAGGAGTACTAAATAATGCGCAGTTTTAATGAAATCATGGATTTTGCCATCGCCAGAGAGAAGGATGCGGTTCAGTTCTATAAGGATCTTCAGAACCGTTCCCGGTTTGCGTCCCAGAAATCTGTTTTAAATGAATTTGAACTGATGGAAGTCGGGCATGTGCGTTTGCTTGAAGGTGTAAAAGAGAGGCAGTCCACAGCAAAGCTGTCTCAGACTATTCCGGGGGATCTTAAGCTTTCCGATTATCTCCATGACGTGAAGATTTCTGATGATATGACCTATCAGGAGATTCTTATTGCCGCCATGAAAAAAGAGGAGAGGGCAGCTGCTCTGTACACAGTTATGAGAGATCAGTCTGAAGATAGTGAGATCCGCAAAGTTTTTACTCAGCTTGTTATTGAAGAGGAAAATCATAAAAATCACTTTGAGTCCCTCTATGACAGAGATATTCAGGGAGACAACTGATTCAAAGGCAATGATTTAGCTCAGAATATTGACAAGTTCAGCCCTTTTGTTCACTCTGCGGAAGGGCTCTTTTTATTAATAAAGTCCTCTATAATGCATTAGAATTAATTCCGGAGACAATTAGAAGTATGAAAAGAGATCCCCATGTCAGAGAATTAAGATTTCAGAGCATTCATGATAGCTTCTTAAAAGGTATAATTGCCAACCTGGCGGCTGTTGTTCTTACAGGAATTCTATTCTCAGAGTATATTTTTGCAGAAGGAATTTCCCTGGTTCTTGGACTTCTTCTGTTAATTAATATCATCCGCCTTCCCTATGTTTTTATGATCCGGAAAAGTCTCCTGGACAGAAACAGCACCTTGGCCTTGTTCTGGGGCTTCGGGAGTCTGCATTTTTCTACACTTTGCTGGGCCGCAGTTATTTTAATACTGTATCCCCATATTGAAACTTCCCAATATCTTATCTTTCTGGTTATCATTCAGGCCCTTGCAACAGGGGGAATGATCAATCTCTCTGTCAGTCTTCCCCTCTCATTGATTCATGTTAATATTCTGATGCTTCCTATGATCTATATTTCCTCTGTAGACACAGCGGCTTCAAATAATATGCATCAGCCTCTTGTCCTGTTTCTGTATTATATCTTCCTTGTATTCTGGTCTTTTACATTAAACAGACACATAAATAATACTTTTCATCTGAAATTGAAGCATATAAGCAGTCTAGAGAAAAATGTGCTTAATGAGAGACGATATGAAACCATTTTCGAAGAAGCTCCTGCTGGAATATTTTACTATGATCTCGGTCTGATTATTCAGAACAGTAACAGCAGTTTTACCCAAATTTTACAAGTTGAATCAGGATCAATGAACGGCTTTGATATGCATAATCTACCGGATAAAAGAGTTTTTTCGACCTTGAATAGTGTTACAGGAAATGAAAAGGGGTTTTATGAAGGTCCTTATCATACTGCCCATTCAAAGAATGATATCTGGATATCTCTTCGAACTTCTCCTATTCTGGGGAATTCTGGTGAGCTTATGGGTGGTGTCGGTATTGTTGAAGATCTCACCGAGCGTATACGCATACAGAACAGGATAGAATATCAGGCCTACCATGATACTCTGACTGATCTCCCAAACAGGCAGCTTTTAAAGGACCGCCTGGAACAGGCTTTGAAAAGTGTTCAGAGGCATGGTCATCTGGGGGGGCTTCTTTTTCTTGACCTGGATAAATTCAAACTGATTAATGATACCATGGGACATAGGATGGGGGACCTTCTTTTAATTGAAGTTGCCAGGAGGCTCAAGCTTCTCCTGAGGGAAGAAGATACGGTTGCCCGCCTGGGGGGGGATGAATTTATTGTCCTGCTCCCTAACTTGGATATCAGTGCGGAAAAGGCAGTTCAGTATACAGATCTTGTCTGCGGTAAGATTCATGATGCACTCTCAAACCCCATCTCTCTTGATAAGCAAAATATACAGACCTCCACCAGTATCGGAGTTTACGTCTTCACATCTGATGATGATTCGGCGGAGCATATTCTGAAATCTGCCGATACAGCCATGTATGATGCCAAGGATATGGGACGAAACAGGAGCAGTTACTACCATTCGGGAATGGAAGAGAATTTGAAAAAGAGGATGGTTCTTGAGGTAGAACTGAAGGAGGCTTTGAAGAATAATGAGCTCTCTATCTACTATCAGCCCATTGTTGAAACAGATAATGAGAAAATAGTGGCAGCCGAATCACTTCTTCGCTGGAATCACTCCACTAAAGGGTTTATTTCTCCTGAAGATATAATAAATGCTGCTGAAAGTTCCAATCAGATTCTGATCCTCGGGGACTGGATTGTAGGTCAGGTTCTCAGTCAGTTCCGGGAGTGGCTTGACCGCGGCATAACAGAGCTTGAATATCTTTCCATCAATATAAGTATGAAGCAGATTCTTCAGCCCGGTTTCGCCGAAGGTATGATCAGTAAAATCAGGGAGTCCGGAGTCCCTCCCCACATGATTGTCCTGGAGATAACCGAGAGTGTTCTTATCTCTGATTTCGATATGACTGTCTCCAAGATCAGGACCCTCAGGAAGGAGGGAGTCCAATTTGCTCTTGATGATTTCGGTACCGGGTATTCTTCTCTGAGTTACCTGAAAAGGCTGCCGGTGGATAAATTGAAGATTGACCGTTATTTTACCCAGACTCTTCTTACAAACCATGATGATTATGTACTTATTAAAACAATCCTCAGTATTGCAGAATATTTCAATCTCAGTGTTATCACCGAGGGAGTTGAAGAGCAGGCACAGGTTGAAAAGCTTAAGGAGATGGGCTGTCCCCTCTATCAGGGGTATTTCTGCAGCAAGCCCGTTCCTCCACAGGATTTTATTAAACTACTGTCTTAAATTGATTAAAGTTCCTGTCACTCTTCCACTGCTACAAGAGTGCCCTTATCAGCCAGTGATTTGTAGTAACCATTCATCTCCAGCAGTTCTGTATGGGAACCCTGTTCCACTATCTCTCCCTGCTTCATTACATAGATTCTATCAGCTTTCATGATGGTGGAAAGTCTGTGTGCGATGATAATCGTTGTTCTGTCACGGCTGAGTTTCCACAGAGCTTCCTGAATAAGGCTTTCTGACTCATTATCCAGTGAACTGGTGGCTTCATCCAGAATAAGCAGTTCAGGGTTTTTCAGAAACACTCTTGCGATGGATATTCTCTGCTTCTGTCCTCCCGAAAGAAGGACCCCCCTCTCTCCAACTTCTGTTTCGATTCCGTCAGTCAGTCCTGCCACAAATTCCTCAAGGTTTGCCATTACAAGAGCTTCCTGCAGTTCTTCTTCTGTGGCATCGGGATTTCCATAGGATATATTTTCCCTGATAGTACCGTCAAAGAGGAATACATTCTGCTGCACAATGCCTATGGATTTTCTTAGACTCTCCTGTGTTACTGAAGAGATCTTCTGTCCATCAATTGTTATTTCACCTTTGTTCAATTCATAGAAACGGGGGATCAATGCAGCTATAGTACTTTTTCCTGCTCCCGACTCACCGGCAAGAGCAATGGTTTCTCCTACTTTGATCTCCATATTGATATTCTTGAGAATCCAGTCGGGAGATTTTTCATAACGGAAACTGAGATTCTTTATGTTCAGACCGGCCCCTGTGGGCTGGAATGGGACAGCATCTTTACTATCTATAATATCCGGATCAAGTTCCATGACTTCGAGAAAACGTTCAAAGGAGGAGATTCCCTGCTGCATCTGTTCGGTGAAGTTAATCAGCCGGTCAATGGGTGGCAGAACAACTCCTACATAGAGGATGAACGCAAGAAGATCCACCAGGGCCAGACTGCCCTGAAAAATAAGTAATGTTCCTCCTGCAATAATACAGAAGTAGTACATCTCCCGCAGGAAGTCCATAAATGAGTGGAACTGGGCCATCTTCTGATACATGATCTCTTTTGCCATTCGAAAACTTGTATTGGTCTTATGGAATTTACTGTTTTCCATATTTTCATTTGCAAAGGATTTTACTTCTCGGATACCCTGTACGGAGTTTTCTACAGTACTGTTGATGTCTGCGATCTCTTTCCGGACCAGACGGAATCCTTTTCTCATGCGGGAACCCATTATCAGACCCCATATCAGCATAAAAGGGAGGGGGATAAGGGATATCAATGCCAGTTGGGCATTGAAAACAAACATGACAGAATACGCCATGATCAGGACCACTGTGGATATCAGAAGATCCTCGGGAGCATGGTGGGCTACCTCGGCAATTATATTGAGATCGTTGGATATCCGGCTCATGAGGTGTCCGGTTTTTACCTTGTCAAAGTAGTTGAAAGAGAGTTTCTGTATATGGGCAAAAAGGTCCCGTCTCATATCGGCTTCAATCCGGACACCAAGAATATGTCCCCATTTGACCCTGATGTAGGTCAGCAGGGCTTTTGCAATATAGATGGCGAACATAAGAGACAGAGCCTTGAATATCATGTTTAAATTTCCTGCCGGAAGGTATTCTCCCAGGAGGGTTCTGGTTATAAAGGGGAATATTATGGCAAGGACAGAAGCTGTGACAGCACAGAACATATCCAGGATAAAAAGATTTTTATGGGGCCTGTAATAGGAGATGAATTTTCTGATCATGGAGCCACTATACCCGATGAAAGTGCATCCTGCCAATCTGCTATTTCAGGGGAGGAATAATATTTCCCCCCCCTCTCATTATTACTGGTATACTAATGTTCATTATGAGCTATGATGCTGTTGTTATGGGTGCCGGTCTTGGTGGACTTTGTGCGGCTTTTGAACTTTCAAAAAATGGAATTAAAACACTGCTGCTGGAGCAGCATAACCTGCCTGGCGGATTTGCCAGCAGTTTTGTACGGGGTCGCTTTGAGTTTGAACCCTCTCTTCATGAGATTCCCGATCCGGCAACAACAAAGGATATTCGAAGTGTCATTCGTTATCTTAAAGATGATGCGGAACTTGATATTGATTTTCTGGAAATTCCCGAAGCTTACAGAGTCATTCTTACAGAGAAAAATCTAAATGTTCGTGTCCCCTTCGGCTGGGATAATCTTATCGATGTCATTGCTGACAATGTTCCCGGCAGCCGGGAGCCCCTTGAGAACTACCGGGATCTCTGTATTGAGGTTCAGGCAGCATTCGGATATCTCAATAATCATCAGGATGATCTCAGTTATCTCAAACTCCTCAGGGAACACGGCAATTTCATTCGAACCGGTTCCTATACCGCCGAAGAGGTGGCTGATGCTCTAAAAATCCCCCAGGCTGCAAAGGATATTCTATATCCTTACTGGTGTTATCTGGGAGTCCCCATGGAGCGTGTCTCTTTTTCGCTCTGGGCTTCAATGCTTAATGCCTATATGAGTCATTCGGCTGCCATTCCCACGCTTCGATCTCATGAAATTTCATCTGCCTTTATTCATGCCATAGAGGCTCAGGGCGGGGAGTGCCGAATGAACAGCCGGGTTGATAAAATCCTGACAGAAAATGGAGAAGTCCGGGGAGTTCGGCTCTCTTCAGGCGAAGAAATCTCCTGCCCGAATGTCGTGTGCAACAGCTCTCCCACCAGAGTCTACAGCAGTCTTATTTCTCCTTCTTCCGATATCCCGAAGATGGCTCATCAGAATGTTAACAGCCGGATACACGGATTCAGCCTGGCTGTGGTTTATCTGGGACTGGATATTGATCATAAATCACTGGGTCTGGAGGACTATAGTTATTTTATCGCTCCCCATATGGATACAGAGGAGCTGTATGAAGCAAGCCATGATTATAAATCAGAAAATATTATGCAGGCTTCTGTCTGCCTCAATGTCGGGAATCCCGGCTGCTCTCCCCCGGGGACATGCATTTTATCCATGACTGTAGGGCAGAGTGACGGGTCATGGGATAAAATACTCCCCGTGGATTATTTTGAAGCCAAGAAAGTCATAGCCGACATAATGATTAATCAGTTTGAATCGGCCACCGGGGTCGATCTGAGAAGTCATATTGAAGAGATTGAAGTGGCTACTCCACAGACATTTGCCCGCTATACGGGTGCCTGGAACGGACTGGTTTACGGATATGAGCCCGAACCCTGGGATGGGATAATCCCCCGGGTACTGGGTAAGGAGAAGGAAAACTATTTTAAGGGACTGGTTTTCTGCGGAGGATACTCCTACAGGGCCCACGGCTACAGCAGCTCTATCCTGTCCGGTAAAGCTGCCGCGGAAGATATTTTATCTTCCAGAGGGGATAAATCATGAAAATTGTGATTAAAAACAGCCTTCTGGATCTATTAGCCTTTGGAAAGCACCTCAAGATCAGGGAAAAATTATTTACTGCTGCTTCATCGGAGCAGAGGAGTGAAGGGAGTGTCAATCTTCTCTCCGGGTTGATTCATCCCGATTCACAGGATCTTGTTATTGATGAAGTCATTGATGAAAGCTCCGATATGAGATCATTTATTCTGCGTCCGGTCTCTTCAACACAGAAAATTGCAGCCTTCCGAGCCGGTCAGTATCTTGTTCTTTCCTCCCGTGAGGAGGGGCTTGTTTTAAAGAGACCTTATTCAATTTCATCTTCACCCTCCGAATCCATGGAAAGAAACTTTTATAAAATTACCATCAAAAGAAAGAAGCTGGATATGGATGGTTATTTCAGCGACCATGTATTCCGTCAGTGGGAGAAAGGGAGCAGGCTGAATGCATCGGGACCCCAGGGAAACTTCTATTATGATCCCCTGAGAGATGCAGATCGACTTATCTGTATCGCGGGAGGTTCCGGGATAACACCCTTCCGTTCGATGATTCCTGAATTATTGAGTCAGGATCTGGAAATCTTTCTGTTTTACGGATTCAACAAAGATGGGGACGATGTATTCTCCGCCGATTTCAAGGCTCTTGCAGATATGTATCCCGACTCCTTTTTCTATTTTCCACAAGCCATGAACACTCAGGGGGTACTCAGCTCTGCAATAATCAGAGACAGTCTGGATAAGGTTTCCCCGCAGAAGGTAGAATCATCCTTTTTTATCTGCGGACCTCCGGAAATGCACAGTTATATGGACGGAGAACTGGCTGCCTTTTCACTCAGGCCCAAATTTATTCGCCGGGAAAGTTATGGTTGTGGAACAGATCAAAGAGATCAGACTTTTAAAGAATACAGCCTGACCCTGAAGGGCGGGGCAGAAGATATTGAATTGACAGCCCGGTCCAATGAGACCCTTTTAACAGCATTGGAACGGGGAGGAGTAGATGCTCCTTCATCCTGCAGAGCTGGAGAGTGCGGCTGGTGTCGTTCTCTGCTCCTTTCGGGAGAGATCTCTGCGGATCAGGGACTTACGGGTATTCGTCAGGCTGATAAGAAATTCGGCTGGATTCATCCCTGTGTTTCTTACCCGAAAGGGAATATAATTTTGAGAGTACCCGAAAACCCGGAAAAAGTAGTAACATGAACTGAATGAGACATTTAGTCCTTCGGTCTTAAAAAGGAGTTTATATGGTATTAGTTGTCGATTCTGCACTTCAGCTTGAGCAACCCACGGTTAAAGCTCTGGGTATTGATGTTATTGAGTTTCCTATTTTTCTGAATGGTGAACCCTATCCTGCATCTATGGATATGAGCCGTGAGGAAAAGGATAAACTGCGTCTTATACTGAAAGATAAGAACAACAAAGTTACTACCTCCGGTTTAAGAGAAGAAGATCTTGAGAGGGTCTACCTTAAATACAAGGGAGAAAAGATCATCTCTCTTCATCAGAACAGTAAAGCCACGACGGCTACAGTAGCTGTTATTAACAAACTTTTAAAAGAGCATCCCGAACTTGATATCGAGCATATTAACTCCCGGCATCTGACATCGGCATACAGTGTCATAGTGCAGCAGGCTGCCGAAGCTGTAAACAGCGGGATGGAATATGATGATGTGAAGGATTTTATTCTGAAAGCCAGAGATAATACCCGCCACCTGGGTGTTGTGTATGACCTGTTTTATCTTCACCGGACCGGCAGACTGGGACTGGCAAAAGCCCTGATGGGTTCAGCCATGAAGATAATCGCACTTCTGGGATCCTTTGAAGAAGAACCGGGAGTATTAAAGTCTATCGGTAAGGTTAAAAATTACCATCAGGCAAACCAGAGATTCATCAAGATTATTCAGGATGATATGGCAAAGAAAAATGGAACAAAGCTGAGAGCTGTTCTTTCTGTTATCGGACCTCATGAAGAGGAGGCTCAGGAGCTTAAAAAACTACTGGATGAGCAGGATTTTGAAGTTCACGCCGAAGTTCACTACACCAATCACAGCAATATGCCCCATGCGGGACCCGATTTTTACGATATAGGATATACAATTTTTAAATGATCACGGAGACCGCACCAATGACCCAGATAGATCCGGATTTACTCAAGGAATCCTTTATAAAAGCTTCTCTTCATTTGGAGAGAAACCATAAGATTCTGAATAATCTCAATGTATTCCCTGTTCCCGATGGGGATACAGGGTCTAATATGTCCAGCAGTCTTAAGGCTGCCGTATCAGGACTGGAGAAGGCAAATCCACTGACCCTGCCAGATATCGCCAGGATATTCTGTGAAGAACTGAATCGAAACAGCAGAGGTAATTCCGGATTTATACTTGCCCGATTTTTTGCCGGATTCTTTGATGCTTCCGCTGAAAATGACGCTATCTCCATGAAGGATCTGAGAGAAGGATTCTCTCAGGGCTCCTTTCTGGTTAATACTTCACTGTTTTCACCTACCGAAGGGACGATGATCACAATCATCGCAGCCATGACTGAGTATATGAGCTCTGTGGATGTAGCGGATGTCCGGGAACTCTTCAGCGGCGCTCTGGAATGTGCCAGAACGGCCCTGGAGAATACTCCCAATGATTTGCCCGTACTTGCCCGTGCAGGAGTCATTGATTCAGGAGCCCTTGGGTTTATTGTCCTCTTTGATGGTTTTCTCTCAGCACTGACAGGAACCGAACCTCAGGTGGAAATAGAAGCCGATTACCGCTTTCCTCCCCAGACAGGGGATGATACTGATGGTGGAGATGATGTCAGTTTTCGTTTCTGCACAGAGCTTCTTGTCCGTTTGGATAAAGAGATTCCGGGTGGAGACCTTAGAGAATACCTCAAGGCCAGGGGCAACAGTATTGCCCTTGTTGCCGAAGATGATCTATTAAAACTGCATATACATACAAACAATCCCGGGGAGCTGGAAGAATATCTTTCTGCATACGGGGAAATTGAAAAAACAAAGATTGAAGATATGCAGGATCAGGTAAATCTCTTTAACAAGAAGGCGGATGCGACGGATAACGCCGTTCTTGTCTGTATTCCCGGTGATGGTTTTGCCGAAATTTTCCAGAATCTGGGTGCAGAGTACTCCATCTCTTATGATGAAAAACTACCTTCTGCCCATGAGCTGTGCGAGAAAGTGGGAGAGATTGATAATGATCACATCATTATCATTACAAATAATAAAAACATTATTCCTGCAGCTATCATGGCCAGGGATGAATGTGACAAGGCAGTATCAATTCTTCCCACAGAAAATGTATCCCGGGGAATTGCCGGGATGTACGGATTCAGTGAAAACGACACCATCGCAGAAAATGCACAGAATATGCATGACTGTCTGGAGTTTGTAAAATCCTTTTCCGTATTTGAAAGCAGTATGAATACACGATTTGGGGATGAGGATATCTCAAAAGGTGACTTTTTCTCTATTGCAGACGGTAAAATACTCTCTGTTGCCAAAACCCGGAGCAAGGTCATCCTGGAAAGTTTTGCAAAATATGATCTCACAGGAATGGGCAATATATCCCTTTTCAAGGGGAAAAAATTTGATGACTCCTGTCTGGCTGAGGTAAAGGAATATCTGCATCAGATAAATGATACTCTTGAAATAGAGGAATTATACGGTGGTCAGAACCGGGAAGAACTAATAGTTTCTCTGGAATAGCAGGGGCTGTTCCAAACATAAAACCAGAATAGAGGAGATAACTCATCATGATTTTTGTACTCAAGGTCCTTACGGCTATTCTTATTTCCTATCTTTCAGGGTGTGTAAATTATGCCATCATCATAACCCGGGTTGTTACCGGCAAGGATATCCGAACCATGGGTAATCTGAATCCCGGTACATCGAATGTAATGCGTCATGTCGGTAAAGTCTGGGGTTTTCTTGTTGCTTTTCTGGATGCCTTAAAGGCTATGATTCCCATTATTATCTTCCATTTAATATTTTTCAGGGAGTATAACAATTTAAACTTTGCCGTGCTCTATCTTATCGGGATTGCAGCCGTTCTGGGGCACTGTAAACCGATCTTCTACAAGTTTAAAGGCGGCGGCGGAGTAGGCCCTATGCAGGGAGTTTCTCTTTTCTTTGTTCCTGTTGAATATCTTGCATCCATGCTGATCGGCGGGATTATTGTACAGATTGTTTTTAAGAAGGCCAAATATAAGTTTTCCCAGTGGACACCTGTTATGTTTATAACACTCACTCCATTTATTACTCTGGCTACATACTTCTTTCTCCATATTCCACTCTTTGCCCATGTCTCTATTGGAGGCCACCTTCCGGCGGTTGTCATAGGGACTTTTGTCCTTTCTTTTATGATTCTGGGTATCAATATGCGTTTTATGAAACAGAGGAAATCAGAGCTGGAAACTATTCAGAATAATGAAGAGTGGGATAGTGATATAGCTCCTCGCTGAAATAACAGGGATCGACTCAATCAATTTGATATCTTAGTGATTCTTAGAGAATTTGGAAATTTTCCTCTCAGATCCATTAATAAGAGATCTGATATTTTTTCTATGAAGTAAGGTGATGATCATCCCAATAAGAATGAAGTAAATCATGAAAACAAGGGAGAAATCCTGTCTCTTCAATAGAACAAGTCCTGTATAAAATAAGGAAAGAGACCAGGCGGAAAAGATCGATGCCAAAGATATATATCTTGTTATTGTTGCTGTTAACAGGAACACAATCAGGCAGAGGGGTGAGAGTATCGGGATGACAGCAGTAATCCCTCCTGCTCCTGAAGCAACCGCCTTCCCCCCCTTGAATTTGGCAAAAACGGGAAATACATGTCCTGTGATGACTAATGACAGACATATAACCATCAACAATTCTCTTTGAACCAGTTCTGATGGTATGTTGTTTTTTTCCAAGTATAACTTAATAAAAAGAAGAGGTATTAAAGCTTTTAGAACATCAAATAGTAAAACAATAATACCTGTAATCAAACCCAGCTCTCTGTATGAGTTTGTCGCTCCCGCATTACCACTCCCTATCTCTCTTATATCGACTCCCCTGCTTATCTTTCCTGCAATCAGTGACACAGGGATAGATCCGATTAAATAACAAAGGATAGGAAGGGTAAACCAGATCACTTTCTTCTCCTGGTGGGGAGGGGAATTAAAAGACTTGTATTCTTTCTATAGGATGCAAATTCAGGGTTCTCTCCATATTTTTTTTCATTCTGTATCTCAAGAAGCGGAATCCCGCTGACTTTTAATAAAAATAGAGTAATGGTTACAGGTCCAAGAACTGTCAGCCATCCCCATCCTGAAAGTGTGGGAATTACTACAATAAACAGGCCCCACCAGACTAATATTTCACCAAAATAATTGGGGTGTCTTGAGTATCTCCATAAACCCGTATCCACCCAGTGACCCTTATTCCCTTCTTTAGACCTGTAAGTGAATTTCTGTGCATCACTAAAGGATTCAATAATAAGACCTGAAAGAAATACTGAGAGTCCTGTAATCGTTGATCCAGGAAAGGTTTGAACCGGTCTTGCTGTCAGAAAAAGGCTGAAAGGAAGCATTACTACCCAAACTACCAGAGTCTGGAGTATCCAGAACTTAAGGAATTTTAAGAAATCATTTCTTTTATCATCAAAGCGATCATCCTTGCCTATGGTGATAATCCTCTTTAAAAGGTAGGCACCCAGTCTTAAGGCCCAGATCATTATGGATATGGTCAGGAACAGCTGTTCTAAAATATAGCTATTACCAGCTGAAAATAGTAGAACCGGTGCCAGTATGAAAAAACTTAAACTGTAACTGAGATCTGTTACTTTGTCCGTTTTTAAAGTAGCGGCGAAGGCAAAAAAACCCATGTTTATAGTAAATGAAAATATAAGTGATGAAATTACAGGATTGGATTGTATAAACAGGATCATTATAAGGCTCCTTTGTAGCTATAGAAAATATCAGCAAATAACATCTGGTTCTTATCACTGTTTTGAGGGTCCGGAAGAATTGTTGGTCCGTGTATCTCTTTTATGGTTCCATCGGAACTATCCAGTACAAATTCTATTGGTTCCACCAGCATTCCTAAGAAGAAATTCTTTAGCTTCATCTCTATAATAATCTCTTTTTCAATCTCTGATTCATCAGATTCAATATAATTAAGTTTAAAAGGAATTAATAACTGTCTATCAAAAAAGGGAAGTAAAAACTCTATCTGTTCACCTTGCTGTACCCTTTCTCTGTTTTCAATTATGAATCCTCCGAGCATAGGTCCTGCAACCAGTCCTTCTCTCCACTTTATTGATCTCTCCCTTAGTATATTATCTACATTATAAGATATTATCATTTTGTCTTCTTCCCGGCGAATGGTCCCTCTCATTCCCAGGTCATCTAAAATAGTTTCATAATATACGAGTTCATTATCTATGAGTAACACAGATTCCTGAGCAGCCTTTGATCCATCTGTTCTATAATATATATGTTCTATTTGTCTGCTGTTTTCATATTCTTTGATTACTTCTTTCTGTGTATAAATAATCTCAGAGGTATTCTGTTTAAAAATAATACCTTCCATGCTTTCTCTTTCTAAAGAGTAAATAAAAACAGTATTGACTGCCAGTAAACTTAATAAAACTATTGCCTTGTTCATCATGTTTCTCCTTGTATAACCAGAGTGATTAAAATCACTTCTGTATATTTCTATTCAGGCTGAAGTTGATTGCTTCAACTCTTTTAGTTAGTTATTCCTAAAGTATCATGGTTTATATATAATAACAATATGAGATAAAATCAAGTAAAACTTGACAAATAATAACAAATAGATATATTTGAGGTATGGGAAAGAAACTATTTTCAGAGAATTTGAAATATTATAGAAAATTCAAAGGTATGACACAGAAACAATTGGCTCTTGATACAGGAGTCACTCAGGTGGCAATAGCCAATTATGAAGGGGGAAACAGATTCCCCTCAGAGGAACAGCTGAGGAATATTTCCCAGTCACTCCGTGTCTCACTTGACAATCTCATGTCTATTCATTTCCAAGAAGAAAAAAGTGGGCAAAAGGGGATGG
Organism: Oceanispirochaeta sp. M1; assembly: GCF_003346715.1. NCBI lineage: Bacteria > Pseudomonadati > Spirochaetota > Spirochaetia > Spirochaetales > Spirochaetaceae > Oceanispirochaeta > Oceanispirochaeta sp. M1. The sequence goes on along the minus strand of NZ_QQPQ01000004.1, from coordinate 121,747 downwards.
GGAATCTTGATGAGTTTTTTAAGATAGTGCAGAAGGAAAGTACACTGAGAAGCCGGGAATACCTGAATCAGTGGCGAGATGAAGAAAATTTATCTCTTTCAGATTTATTTCATAAAGTTATTATTCCTCTGTTGATTGAGACTGGTGAGTTATGGAGACAAGGAGCAATTACTGCTGCTGAAGAGCATATAATTTCTGAGAGGGTGAGAGAACTTATTTACGTAAGTTGTCTCAATTATACTCAGAATCATAAACGGGATTACTCTCCTGTCTGGCTGGGATTGTGTGCTCCCGGAGAAGATCATGACCTTGCTCTTCTTATGAATGCCTGTCTTCTAAGGGAAGCAGGTTGGCAGGTCATTAATCTGGGGACTAATATTCCTATGGCAGATCTTAAGAAAGTAATAGAAACTCTAAAAGTTGATGTTGTTAATTTTTCAATAACTCGTCCCATACATATAAATGGTTTAAGAACGGCACTTGAAGTGCTGCAAGCTGAGTTTTCTAATAAAATCAAAGTGATTGTATCCGGCTCCGGAGCTGACAAATCGCTTCAAAATGAATTAGAAATTGTCCGGTATGTGTGCAGTACTCTGGCAGAATCTGTCAGCATGGCTGAGTCATGTATTGAGAATTAAAGAGGTATGAAATGAAAAAGAATTATATGGTAATGATATTTAGTATTATTCTCCTTCAAAATGTGTTTGCAGGGGGAACGAAGGAGACAGAAGTGAAAACCGTAGAGTATGTAGACATGGAAAAATTCTCAGGTAAATGGCTTGTGGCAGCTCTTATTCCTTCTCCCCTTGAGAAAAATGCTCAAAGAGGATTGGAGACATACACTGTAAAAGAAAATGGTGAAATTGATATTGAGTACAGTTATTATAAAAATAATAAACCTGAAAAGAAAAAGGTCATGACCCAGAAAGGGTGGATTATAGATTCCAGCACCAATGCACACTGGAAAATAAGTCCATTATGGCCTTTGAAATTTAATTACTATATAATTGAATTAGCCGACGACTACAGTTATACAGTTATTGGTACAGATTCAATGAATTATCTGTGGATTATGGTGCGTAGAGATGCTTTTGACGGCTTTGATCTTGAAGGAATTATTAATTCCATGACAGAGAAAGGTTACGACAGAAATAAAATAAAGATAATGAACCAATGAGGTTAAATGATATGGAAGAAACCAGTATTACAGGCTATGAGATATATCATGGATTTCTTTCGGGTTATCTGAATATCTCTCAAAATAGAGAATATCTTAATCAGATTAATGTATTTCCGGTCCCTGATGGCGATACCGGGAATAATATGGTGAAAACATTAAAAACAATAGTAACAGGAATGCGTTCAACAAAATCGGCTACATCAGTTATGAATGGTATTGCTGACCTGTCAATTGTAGGTGCCCGTGGAAACTCTGGTATGATTCTCTCCCAGTTCATAAACGGCATAGCAATAAATATGGATGAATCTGATGAGCTGAGCTGTAGCCGTTTCGGGATAATTGTAAATGAGTCTGTAGCTTTTGCTTATGAAGCTATGGAGAATCCACAGGAAGGCACAATCCTTTCTGTAATAAAAAAATGGTCAGAAGCCATTTTTACTGAGAGTACAAGAGTCAAAAATTTTCCTCAATTACTCACATTGGGCTTTGCTGCTGCAAAAAAAGCTTTGAATAAAACTCCCGAACAGCTGAAAGTTCTTGAAGAAAATAATGTTCTTGATGCCGGTGCCTGGGGGTTTGTAAGTTTTTTGGAAGGAATTGAGACCATCAGTGAAAATGGATTTACTCCCTTTCATATACGTAAAAAACTGAATAGTTATGAAATACCTGAAAATCATAATCATGATAGCGAGAAGATTCATAGGCATCAGGAAATAAAATTCAGATACTGTACAGAGGTACTTTTAACGGATCTTCAAGTTCCTGTGGGGGAGATCCGCAGTACGTTGAAAAAAATGGGGGACTCCCTCATTGTCGGGCAGGGAAGAAACAGCTGCCGTATCCATATTCATAGCAATCACCCGGATAACGTTATTAAGGTTTTGCAGCCCATGGGTACTATAGTGCAGCAGAAAGCGGATGATATGATCCGTCAGGAACAGATGGTTCAGAGTCCGATATCTAAAGTTGCTATTTTGACAGACTCTATTGCAGATATACCCCGGGAAATATTGGATAAATATCAGATTCATGTGTTGAATCTTAAATTGAGCTGGGATGATGATGAGTATCTGGATAGACTGACAATCACTCCGGAAGAATTTTACAGAATGCAGCAGAGTAGAAAATCTTTTCCGGGTAGTTCGATTCCCGAAAAACCCCTGGTGAGAGGATTGTATACAGCACTTTTAGATCATTATGATTCCATATTGGTTCTTCCCGTTGCAAAAGCATTGAGTGGAACCTGGATGCAGATGACCAAAACAGCTGAAGAATACAATCAGAAGAACCATAGAATTACCGTAATTGATACATGTCTGAATTCTGTTGCCCAGGGATTATTGGTTGTGGAACTGGCAAAAGCTGCAGCAGAAGGTTTGACTGTTCAGGAACTCAGTGAGAAGGCAGAGGAGCTAAAAAAGCGAATCAGAATTTTTGTCAGTGTGAGCACATTCAAGTTTATGGTCAAAGGGGGGAGGGTCAGTCCGTTAAAAGGATTTGCGGCTGCCGCTCTCAATCTAAAACCTATAATCTCACTGGATTCAAATGGCAAGGGGATAGCCTTTGATAAAGCCTTTACCAGCAGAGGACTCAATAGCAAAATACAGAAACTTATCAGAAATATCAGCGAAAGCAACGGAATAGAACGCTATGCACTGGTACATGCAGATGCACTGGCTAAGGCTGAACAATTTGTCTCCATAGTTTCTAATGAACTGGATCAGGAAAGCGAATATATAAGTTCAATTTCTCCCATTGTCGGCATGCACTCAGGTAAAGGAGCCGTGGCTATTGGTCTTATTACATCCAGAGCATAGCTGTTGAGGACTAATTGAGAAGATTGAAGCATTCCTCTTCTCTGTCATAACCGAATACCTCACCTGTTTCGATGATGTAGTACCATCCCATAATATCAAGTTCTCCCTTTTTGAAACGTTCGGCAATATAGGGATAGGTTAACAAGTGTTTCATCTGCTCCACAACATTGCTCTGCTCTGTCAGCCATTCTCTGGCAGAAGGGTCGTCAGGGGATACCTGTGCCTCAACCTGGGCTTTAATCGGCTCGGCAAGTTCCATCCACTTTTCAGTATGAGGCAACGCCTTATTACTACTTGTATAAAGAGATGCACATCCTCCGCAGTTGCTGTGTCCACAGATAATTATATTCTCCACTTTCAGAACCTGTATTGCGTATTCAATGGCCGAAGTTGTAGAAAGGTATTCATCTGCCAGGCGGTAGGGGGGAACCATATTTGCGATATTCCTGATGATGAACAGTTCTCCCGGGAGTGTTTTTGTTATCAGTGTAGGGACGATTCTTGAGTCGGCACAGCCTATAAACAGTGTATGCGGCTGCTGTTCTCTGCTGAGACTGCTGAACAGACTTCGATGCTTCTCAAAGTCTTCTTTTTTGAAATGTACGATGCCCTTCAAAAGTTTATCCATGAGTAAAATAGTAACAGAAGATCAGGATTAATGCATTAATAACAGTTGAAGCTGTGATATTCTCATGAATGATGGAGTGGATCAAAGCAAAAACCATACTCTCATCTTATAAGATGCAGTCTAAGTGGTTTGGGACTGAATATAATTTAAATCTCTACAGAGGCTGTTCCCACGGATGTATCTACTGTGACAGCCGGAGTTCCTGTTATCACGTTGATGACTTTGACAGGATCAGGCCTAAAGAGGGGGCATTGAAAATTCTGGAGAAAGAACTCGGCAGCCGCAGGCGCAAAGGGGTTATTGCCATGGGGGCCATGTCTGATCCCTACAATCCTCTGGAGGATACCCTGGAACTTACAGGGGGAGCCTTGACGCTTATTGACCGGGCCCGTTTCGGTCTGGGCCTTGCTACCAAGAGCAGCCTTGTGGTTCGGGACATTCCACTATTCCGCCGAATCAGCTCCCATTCTCCTCTCCTTCTGAAAGTGACAGTGACCACAATGGATGAGGCTTTAGCATCAATAATCGAACCCCGGGTCTCCCGTCCGGCGGAGAGAATTGAAGCTCTTGCCGAGATGAACAGTGCGGGACTCTTTGCAGGGATTCTTCTTATGCCGGTTCTTCCCTTTCTTGAGGATAATGCCGAGAATATTCTTGCTGTTATTGATGCAGGCCACAAGGCGGGGGTTCCCTTTATTTATGCGGGCTTCGGAGTGACATTGAGAGATAATCAGAGAGACTGGTATTATAAACAGCTGGACAGACATTTTCCCGGATTAAGTGAGAAGTATAAAAGATTCTTTTCTGATAGTTATGGCTGTGCTCTTCCTAAGGCGGCCGCTCTCGAGACACTTTTTAAAAAGGAATGTGAAGCCCGTGGCATTCTTTACAGGATGGATGATATTATCAGGGCTTATAGAAAGGACTATGACAGAGACAGTCAGCTGAACTTGTTTTAGAATCGCTTATTCTGTCCCCATGGTTTAAAGGGTGAATTGAAATTGGCCGTAGAGTATAAGTAATATGAGTATAAAAGAATCGGATCTTTATGATCCTCTTAAAATATATCTGGAGAACCAGGGATATTCCATCCGGGGAGAAGTGCAGGACTGTGATCTTGTGGCTCTCAAGGGTGATGAAATGATCCTAATTGAGCTGAAAACCAGAGTCTCTGTGGCACTTCTGATCCAGGCTGCCAGACGGAAGGACATTTCCGATTCAGTCTATATTGCCGTACCTGTCCCTCCCGGAAAAAAAGATCTTCCCAATTCCCGGGGATTGAGAAACCTTTTGCGAAAACTGGAAGTGGGGCTGATTCTTGTTCGTTTTATGAAAACAAAAACCAGGGTGGATATGGTTATGCACCCCAAGCCCTATGATAAGAGGATGCGCCCCAAAAAACAGAACGCCATACTCCGTGAAGTCAATGGGCGTTATGGTGAATTCAATAAAGGTGGTATTCCGAGTACAGAGGAACGGATCACAGCTTATCGGCAGGAAGCTGTACGTCTTGCAGTTCTACTTAAACGGCAGGGAGAAGCCTCTCCCAGGCAGCTCAGGGAGCTGAGTGCCAGACCGGATAAGGTGCAGCCCATACTGTCACAAAATGTATACGGATGGTTCGACAGAGTCCGGAGGGGTGTGTATATGCTTAACGAAGCAGGGCTGACAGCTCTTGAAAGATATGAAAAAGATTTTCCCGGGCTGACGTCTCTCTTTAAGAATCATTAATACTTTTTCCCTTGACCTCTCTATTAAAAGCTCACTATCATTTCTAGATACAACAACAAGAGGAGGCATCATGACCAAGGATATTAAAGTTAAAGATGGTAAGCTGGGACTCATGGGCCGATTTGTATGGCATTTCGGGCAGTTTGTTGCCGGATCCATCTATAATCCCAAACTGAATGTCAAACTTGAGAACTGGCATCTTCTTGAGGATATGCCTGCTCCTTTTCTACTGGTAGGTAATCATGTTACAAACTTTGATCCTGTAATGACATCATCCAACCAGTCCCGGGTTATACACTGGGTGGCAAATGACGCTGTTTTCCGTCATCCTTTTCTGCGATGGGCGTTCCAGCAGGTACAGACGATACCCATAACCAAGGGGATGTCCGACCTTGATACTGTGCGTTATATGCACAAAAAGGCGAGAGAAGGCGGTATTATCGGCCTCTATCCCGAAGGACAGACCAGCTGGGACGGACTGAACCAGCCCATGACCCCGGCAACTCCCAAACTTGTAAAACTGCTTAAAATCCCTGTCGTGGCTGTTGTCACCAAGGGGGGGTATATTTCACAGCCACGCTGGGTCTGGACAAAGGATATCCGTAAGAGCCGGGTCATTCTTGAAGTTAAAGTTCTGATTTCCCAGGATGAGATTAAAGCACTGAAAGTTGATGAGATTGAGGAACGTCTCCGAAAGGGTCTCTTTAATGATGATTTTCAGTTCCAGAAGGATAATCCCGTAAAACTGAAGAGTAATAATAGAGCAGAGACTCTGGAATTATTTACCTACATATGTCCAAAGTGTAAAACTGTGGATGCCCTTAAGTCAGAGGGACACGATGTGCGTTGCCAGTGCTGTGATTGGGAATTTACAATTGATGAATACGGGATTTTCCCTGATAAATCATCGGACTTTCCATTTGAGAGCCTTTCAGAGTGGAACCACTGGCAGCAGGATATTACATCAAAGATGACTGCGGATTATCTTGCTGAGGAAAATCCTGAAGAACCTCTTATTTACAATGAAAATCTTACACTTCTTACAGGCTCCGGGCTTGTCCCTCTAAAACCTCTGTGTAAGGGGGATTTGAAACTTTTTAAGGATAATCTTGAGTTTATCACCACTAAGGGTGAGACCTTGATCTTTCCCATTTCCGAGCTGGAAGCCCTGAGTATCTTTAAGCAGCAGAAGTTTGAATTCTATTATGAGAAGGTTCTCTACCGCTTCCATTATGGAACCCCAAGAGACTCTGCCTATAAATGGCTGAAATTCCTCGAGGAGATTCAGTCCATACAAAGTGCCGGTTAAGAAAAATCAAAATGTTAAACTGCCGCTGATTCCCAAAGAGATTCCCCTCATAAGCAGAATTACCGATTCACCCTGATCATATGTTTCTCCCGGGCTGACCTCGGAAAATTCCGTATAGTCTGCTTTGAAATTCAGATCATGCCTTATATCTCTAAAGGTGGCATTCAAATCAATACTGATATTATCAAAAGTAATGCCGAATCCGGCTCCTGCCAGATAACCGAAACCCCAGAGTTTATCAAAATCCATGGTTCCATCACTTAATACAGCCTGTCCGCCAGCTGTGGATAGATCCTTCTCAATATTGCCTTCCAGGGCTCTGAGGGTGAAGTTGTAATTAACACCGCCTCCACCGAATACCTCCAGATAAAAGGGACCCAGGGGAATATGTACTTTCAATAGTGCAAAAGGAAGAATGGAGTCTGAGTAGAACTGACAGAGTGATATTATTGCTCTGTCTTTTTTTAGTCGAGGTCTGAGAGAGTAATTTTTTATTGATATTAAAGAATCAATAAAAAAAGAACAAAACATCTTGACAATGGAATATATTATAAATACTATATAGGTATAAATAATTAAATTATGAACTGTGAGGATAATAATGAATAAATTACTGATTATAGGCGGTGTCGCCGCAGGAGCAACTGCAGCAGCTAAAGCAAGAAGACTTAATCCCGATGTGGAAATAACAATACTCGAAGCCGGACCGGATGTCTCTTTTGCCAACTGCGGTCTTCCCTATTATGTAGGCGGAGATATCAAGAGCCGCAGTAAACTTATTCTACAGAGTCCTGAGAGTTTCCGGGATCAGTACGGTGTTAAGGTTGTAACCATGACCGAAGCCGTCAGCATTGACCGGGATAATAAAAAAGTATTGGCACGTAACAGTGAAAGCGGTGATCAGACAGAATATGAATATGACAAACTGATACTGGCCCAGGGTGGAAAGCCTTTTATTCCCGGACTGGAAGGAGTCGACAAAAAACATGTTTTCTCCCTCTGGACTCTGGAGGATATGGACAAGATCAATGCATATATCGAAGATGAAAAACCCGAAACAGCTGTAGTTGTGGGTGGTGGATTCATCGGTCTTGAGATGGTAGAGGCACTGCGCAAAAGGGGATTAAAAGTCTCAGTTGTTGAGCTGGCACCCCATGTCATGTCAGTGATGGAAGCGGAAACAGCCGGTTTTATTCAGAAAGAGATGGCAGCCTGGAATATTGATGTACACACAGGCCGTTCTGTTACGGCAATAGCTGACGGCAATGTGAGTCTTGATGACGGACAGAAGATTGCGGCAGATATGGTCCTTCTCTCAGTAGGGGTTAAACCCACATTGAAGCTGGCTCAGGATGCGGGACTCTCAATCGGAAGCTCCGGTGGACTCGAGGTGGATGAATATCTTCAGACATCAGATTCTGATATCTATGCAGGCGGTGATATGGCAGAGATTCTTAACTCCGTATCCGGAACTAAAGTCCGTGTACCTCTAGCAGGACCTGCGAACAGACAAGGCCGAATTGCAGCCATTAATGCTCTTGCCGCTGATAAAAGTGAAAAGAAAAGCTATAAGGGTGCTCAGGGAACTTCCATCGTAAGAGTATTTGACGCGGTTGCCGGAAGTACAGGACTCAGTCTTAAACTGGCAAAGGCCAATGGAATTGATGCTCAGTCTATCGTAATAAGAAAAGAGAATCATACTTCCTACTATCCCGGAGCATCACTTGTGTCTATTCAGCTGATTTATGCAGCAGAGAGTGGAAAGGTGCTTGGTGCCCAGGTTTATGGTGAAGATGGTGTGGATAAAAGACTTGATGTACTGGCCACAGCGGTAAGTGCGGGTATGACTGTGGAAGATCTGGGAGAACTGGATCTTGCCTATGCTCCACCCTTCGGTTCTGCCAACGATCCTATCAATATGGCAGGATTTACTGCAGAGAATAGAATCAGCGGCTACAGTCCCTCCATAACTCCTGAAGAAGTGGAAGCCTTTGTTGAAAACAAAAAGCTTGCCTTAATTGATATAAGAGATTATTTCACGTTCCAGAAAGGCCATATACAGGGCGCAGTTAATCTGGCACCTGAAAAGGTATTGGAAGAGCTGGCTCAGGTTTCTGAAGATACGGCGATTCTTGTTCTGGATGATAATGGAAAGACAGCCCACAGAGTTGTTCGTCAGCTTCTACAGGCCGGTTATACCAAGAGCCTGTTTATCAGCGGTGGTTATCCCGGTATTGAGCATCTTGGATGGGCCGGTGGACTGAAGTTCCTGCAGATTCCTATGACTCCTCCTGAAGAGAAGTCTCTTGATGCTGTAGAAGCAGAGGATAGTGCCCGGGACATTGATACTGAAACTGCAGCAGCAGATGACGGAGCAGCCATTGTCGTGGATGTAAGAACTCCTGGGGAGTTTGCAGGGGGTGCATATCCCGATGCAGTCAATATTCCTCTGGATGAACTTCCCGGAAGAATGGAAGAACTGGGTGCCACTGACAGAGAAATCACTGTCTACTGTGCCTCTGGTGCCAGAAGTGCCTATGCAGCCCGAATGATGGAGCAGCAGGGGTTCAGCAGGATAACAAACGGCGGCGGTCTGATGCAGATGATGGCAGGCTGATCTATTTAAACTATTAAATCCTAAAAATACCCCCGGAACAATTCCGGGGGTATTTCACTTATAAGGCTTCTTTAGATACTTTTCAGACTCCCATATTCACTTTTTTCTTCTGCTTATATCCGGTGTGCAGAAGATGGTGTGATTTTTCTCCCAGCGGTTCTCCCAGAAAATCTCTGTAGAGAGATGCTACAGCCGGATTCTCATGAGACTTTCTGATGGGCTTACCTTCATCTTCCCTGAAGATTGCATCAATTCTGGCCTGCCTTACACTGTCGTTTGTAAGACGGGGCTGACCACCTCCTCCGATACATCCACCGGGACAGGTCATTATTTCAACAAAATGAAAAGTCTCTTCACCGGCCTTTATGGCCTCGAGTAAACTTGATGCATTTGCCAGTCCATGGGCTACGGCCAACCGTACTTCAACATCTTCCAGAAAGTTCCACTCTTTAACTGTATCTTTCAGAACCAGTGACAGCGTTTTAATCCCTTCCAGTGTGGAGAGAGGCTTAATATGAAGATCTTCACTTGGCAGAGGCCTGCCTGTGACAATCTCATGTACAGTTCTGAGGGCCGCCTCCATAACACCTCCGGTGTTGGCGAATATATCTGCCGCACCCGAAGATATTCCAAGGGGAGCATCCATCTCACTGTCAGGAAGATTAACGAAATCCAGACCCGACTGAAGGATCAGCCGTCCCAGCTCTCTGGTGGTCAGAACATAATCCACATCCTGATATCCGCTGTCGTTCATCTCTTCTCTTGCGGCTTCAAATTTCTTAGCAGTACAGGGCATGATAGAGACCACTGTCATATCCTCAGGGTCTACACCGGCTTTGGCAGCATAATAGGTTTTAGCCAGGGCACCGAACATCTGCTGGGGAGACTTGCATGTTGAGAGGTTGGGCAGAAACTCGGGATAATAATACTCGGTGAACTGAATCCACCCCGGAGAACAGCTGGTAAACTGAGGTAAAGCGGCTTCTCCGCCATCTTTTACTACAGTTTTCAATCTTTGAAGCAGTTCGGTTCCCTCTTCCAGTATGGTCAGGTCGGCAGCAAAGTTAGTATCGAATACTGCGTCAAACCCCATCCTTTTCAGTGCGGTAACCATCTTTCCAGTTACCAGGCTTCCCGGAGGCATATCAAAACACTCTCCCAGTGCGGCTCTGATGGCAGGAGCTGTCTGAACGATTACATGTCTTTTCGGATCTTCCAGGGCTGCCACCACCTGGGGGATATGAGTTTTTTCAGTAATAGCACCCACGGGACAGACCGCAGCACACTGGCCGCATTGAACACAGGCTACAGTGGAGAGCAGTCCGGCAAATGCAGGTGCTATTTCTGTACTGAACCCACGACCCTGGGGATAGAGGGCACCTACACCCTGAATGCTGTTACAGGCTGTTACACAGCGTCTGCATTTGATGCATTTGGCAGAGTTCCTCACAAGGGAGAACGTGGACTCATCATAGTATTCTACAGGTTTTTCTCCTGCCTCCGGTGCCTCTCTGATCCCGAGTTCATAGGCCAGAGCCTTAAGCTCACAGTCATCAGAGCGGTCACACCAACTGCAGTTACCTTCATGTTCACTGAGAGTCAGAGAGACAACTTCCTTTCTGGCTTCCCTGACTCTGGGACTATTTGTCATAATGACCATTCCATCTCTTATGGGGGTTGAACAGGCCGCTGCAAGTCTTGGAGCACCTTCAACTTCCACAACACATACCCGGCAGGCCGACATGGGCTCCTTTCCTTCAAGGAAACAGAGAGTGGGTATGCGGATTCCTTCTCTTCTTGCAGCAGTCAGAATGGTTTCACCCGGCTCAAAATCAATTTTCATACTGTTCAGTGTGCATTCAGACATGACTCTCCTCCCTGACTCTTACATTCTTACCATAGTCACAGCGCAGACAGCGTTTTGCCTGTCTTACTGCGGTATGTTCGTTCCAGGATTGTTCCACTTCTTCAAAGTTGTGAATCCTCTGCTGTGGATCCAGCGCAGGTACTTTTTTCCTTGGATAGGGCAGAGGATCTGCATCGGGATCAAAGGCTGTATCCAACTCCTTTTCCCAGCGCCAGAAGGCATGGTCCTCTCCTGTCAGCTTCAGATCTATACCCGCTGCCGCCAGCTCTCCGGCAGCTATAGCTCTGACCACCGTGGAGGGACCTTCCGCTGCATCGCCTCCGGCAAATATATTGTCCATACTTGTTTCCCCTGTCAGGGGATCTGTTTTCAGAAATCCGGCAGCAGTCTGTTCAGGGCTCTCTTTACCGAAGAGGGCAGGAATATCCATTCTCTGACCTATGGCGATAATCACCTGATCAGCCTCAAAAATCTGCTCATTATCCTGGGAGGCTGTAGATTTTCTACGTCCGCTCTTATCAAACTCACCTGCAATCATGGGCATACAGCGTACAGCTCTTACGTCACCTGTCTCATCTTTCAGGAATTCAAGAGGCTGAGACATACAGTGAAGGGTGATACCCTCTTCCAGAGCATCTTCGATCTCTTCTGAATAAGCCGGCATGGCTTCCTGACTCCTTCTGTAGATAATCCCCACAGATTCGGCTCCAAGTCGCTTTGCCGTGCGGGCAGCATCGAAAGCAGCATTTCCACCACCGATAATCATGACCTTTTCACCTGTCCGGGCGGAGCCCTTCATATTGTATTCCCCCAGGTAGGGGACAGCCTGAATAATTCCCCGGGCGTCTTCACCGGGAAGTCCCATACTCAGACTCTCAGAGGCTCCTACCGCTATAAATACAGCCTGGTATCCATCCTCTTTCAAAGACTCAATGGTAAAATCTCTTCCCATAACCTTTTCTGTATGGATACTGGCTCCCATAGTTTCAATCATTCTGATTTCTCTGGCCAGGGTCTCTCTGGGCAGACGATAGGCGGGAATGGTCTGAACCAGCATTCCTCCCGGTCTTACAGAGGCTTCAAATATATCAGGCCTGTAACCGAGTCTGGCCAGAAAATAGGCACAGGTTAATCCTGCAGGCCCGGCTCCTACCACGGCAATTTTTCTTAATTCGTTTTCAGGGTTTTCACGGCATTCAGGTGTCTGAATTGTAACTTCACGGTCCACCATAAAGCGTTTAACCCCTCTGATGGAGACAGACTCATCCAGTGTAGATCGGCGGCAGTGATCTTCACAGCTGTGAAAGCAGACACGGGCGCAGACTGCAGCGAAGGGATTCCTCTCTCTATGAAGCTTAAGAGCCTCGGCATATCTTCCCTCTCCTATAAGGGAGACAAAGCCCGGAACATCAACACTTGCAGGACAGGCGCTCTGGCAGGGAGCTCTTACCAGCTCGGGGCAGACTCCTGCAGCACAGTGATGGTCTCTTATATGCTGCTCATATTCTTCTCTGAAGTGCCGTATAGTTGAGAGCACGGGGTTTGGTGCCGTCTGTCCCAATCCACAAAGTGCTGTATCCTGAATACGTCCTCCCAGTTCAATCAGTCTTTCAATATCGCCATCCACACCTTCTCCGCCACAGATCCTCTCAAGGATTTCCAGCATTCTCTTGGTTCCCACTCGACAGGGGACACATTTACCGCAGGACTCCTCCTGAACAAATTCCAGGAAAAAACGGGCCACATCCACCATACAGGTTTCATCATCCATAACAATCAGCCCGCCCGAACCCATAATGGCTCCAAACTCTTTCAGGCTGTCATAATCCATGGGGACATTGAGGTGTTCTTTGGGAATACATCCTCCCGAAGGTCCACCCATCTGGGCAGCCTTGAAATTTCCCTCGCCCTTGATGCCTCCGCCTGTTTCGTAGATAAGGTCACCCAGAGGGGTTCCGATGGGTACTTCCACCAGACCTGTGTTGTTTACGGCTCCAGCCAGGGCAAATATCTTGGTTCCGGAACTTTTCTCTGTTCCCAGGGTACTGTAGTTTTCTGCGCCCATCTCCATAATAGCGGGGATATTGGCGTATGTTTCCACATTATTCAGAAGACTGGGTAATCCCCAGAGTCCTTTTTCAGCAGGGAAGGGCGGCCGGGTTCTGGGTTCTCCTCTTTTTCCTTCTATAGAGTTGATAAGTGCTGTCTCCTCACCGCAGACAAAGGCTCCCGAACCCATCCTTATCTCTATATCAAAGGAAAATCCGCTTCCCAGAACAGAACTGCCCAGGAGTCCGCACTCTCTGGCCTGGGATATGGCCTTTTCAAGACGTGCAACAGCCAGGGGATATTCGGCTCTTACATATGCATATCCCCAGGAGGCTCCCACGGCATAGGCAGCAATACTCATACCTTCTATCAGGCTGTGTGGGTCACCCTCCAGTACAGATCTATCCATGAAGGCTCCGGGGTCTCCCTCGTCACCGTTACAAAGAACTACCTTATTATCTCCAGCCGCCTTGCGGGTCATACTCCATTTCATCCAGGTCGGAAATCCGGCACCACCACGACCTCTCAGTCCGGAGGTTTTAATAGACTCAATAATGCTTTCTCCTGTTTCATTCTCTCTGATAATCTTTTCCAGAGAGCTATAGCCCTTACGAGCTAAATAATCATCAAGATTAAGGGGATCAATGGTGCCGCAGTTTCTGAGAACCACCTTTTTCTGGCCCTTTGCAAATCCATTATCCAGCAGCATATCCTCCAGAATCTTTCCGTTTTTAAGATGAGATTCCACCAGACGGGGGAGGTCTCCAGCCGAAACGGCTCTATAGACGGTATTTTCCACAGCAAGTACCGGTCCGTGAGCACAGGGGCCCATACATCCTGTACACTTAATTGTCCAATCAAGGTTCTCCTCATTCAGAATCTCCTGCAGCCTTTTCTGAATTTCAAGTGAACCCGAGGCGATACATCCACCTCCTGTACATATGCGTACTACTTTATTGTTTTCTGCTTTTCCATTAAGTGATTTTCTATATGTAGCCAGATCATCACAGTTTTTGAATTCAGGATGCATTTTCCGCCTCCTCTTTATAGGGTTCCAGAAGTTCCCTGATCTTCGATGGTTTTACCCTCTGGTGAACATCATCACCAATCATAACTACTGGAGCCAGCCCGCAGGCACCGAAGCAGCGTCCTATCTCCAGAGAAAATTTTCTGTCTTCGCTGGTTTCTCCCACCCTTATGCCCAGAACTTTTTCCAGGGCTGCCAGGACTTCCTTACCGCCTCTCACATAACAGGCGGTTCCCAGGCATACACGGACAACATGTTCACCCCTGGGGATTGTTGAGAAGAAAGAGTAGAACGAGACCACCCCTGTCACTTCGCTCAAAGAAATATTCAGTTTTTCACTGATATGAATAAGTATCTCCTGAGGAAGGTAACCCAGAAGATTCTGGGCTGACTGAAGCACAGGGATGAGAGCCCCTTCAGACGTTTTATAACGTTTGATGATATCATCTATCTGAGGAATGATGTCCGTCGGGATCAGTTGTTCTACTGTCTTCTGATCTGTGGGGACCCCTGCTGATTTCATAGCTTTCATGGATCTGCTCCTAAATGTGGTGTTGTTTATGCCATGAGTAGTAGTAGAGGCGGGAGCCTCAGCAGTGTAAGATGAAACTGGTTGGCTTTTATCAATAATAAACCCAAAAGGTTAATTCGTGTTAAATTTATTGATAAAAAATGGACGATATAGATGAGTATTCGAGTTGAATCTCTGTGTAAAGGGCATATGCCCGTGTATGAGTCTGTGTGAAAGATAATCCGTTATAGATCAGTGTTTATTTCTGTTGAGATATTCTTCTTTAAGAATGCCGTAAATTACATGATCCACAATCTTGCCGTAAAGATATTCGGCCCTCCGGATGGTCCCTTCTTCTTTGTATCCCAGGCGTATGGGGATCTTTCGGCTGTTCTTATTTTCAACGGCGCAGTGAATCTCTACCTTACTGAGGTTCATATCAAAAAATGCAATCTTTTCAAGTTCCTGAACCGTTCGGGTCATAACTCCCCTGCCGCAGATATCTTCGGAGAGCCAGTAACCGATATAAGCCGTAGCTGTTTTGTAATTATAACGATTGAATCCGGCAACTCCTGAGAGTTCGTTCTGGTAAAGAATACCGCAGGTGAGCTGTTCACCCGTTGCAAATCTTTTAAGACATGCGGAGATAAAGTAGTCTGTATCTCCCTGTTTCTGTATGCTGTCGACCCAGGGAAGCCACTGACGCAGCCAGGCCCTGTTTCTGTTTGTAAGATTGTACAGGGCTGCTGATTTCTCTCTGTTAAGAAGACAGAGCTGCAGTTCGTGATCAATATATCTATAAAACATACTGTGGGTCTCCTCCAGTACTGCGGAACATCAAGAAAAGATCTGCCGTAACCGAGCCGTCCTTTTCCTCATACTCTTCTACAATTCTGGATTCCAGCCGGAATCCACTCTCTATAAGGATACTGATCAGAACATCTGTATTATGGTAATGGAAGTATATTTCATCCTCTGAAAAACTTGTCTTTTCATAGCCTGGAGTTTTTCCTTCGGCCAGGGGCATGAAGCTCAGATAGAGAAGACCATCATCCTTTATCAGAGATCTCAGAATCTTCAGGAGATCATAGCATTCCTCATCATTGAGATGGACTATGATAAATGATAGGCATAGAGCATCGAATGGGACATTCAGATCATATCTCTTCAGTGAATCCCCCAGGGAGTTAACAGAACCCTGTATGAAAAACTGCTCAGGACATCTCCGGCGTGCAAGGTCCAGCATGGATTCAGAACTGTCCAGACCTGTAACGGAGTGTCCCTGACTCTGCATAATTTCTGCATTGATACCGCTGCCGCAGCCCAGATCAAGAATCCGGCTGCCTGGGCTCAGTATCTCGGCAAAATCATATATCCGTTTTTTGTATACTGAATAAGTACTGAATTTACTATCATAGTCCCCGGCTGAATTGTTATATGCCAGCATAGTTAAATCCATTTTGTCCTCCTGATTTTCCTACTATACATGATTCAGCATAAAATGAACCATTTGGATGTAAGATTTTCTGGTATTGGAGCTGCAGATAGAATAGATTTAAAGTAATGGTACATACAGCAGTCCTTGAAGTTATTATTGAGCACAGATTTCCGGAAATGCAGATAGCAATTCATCCCAACGATGGACTGGATCTGGATCTGATTACACGGGAGCATGGATTTTTTATCTTTGCCGGGACGTCTCTGGATAAATTTAAAGAGGGAAAGGGGCTGATTGGAGAGGGTGAGCTTCACCTTCTGAACGATTGTCCTCACGGTGTACTGCAGGTTTCAGAGAAAATCTCTCTTCGACTGGCGGGTTCTGACAAGGCCATGCTGATTCTTGATAATAAGAAAGTTCTTCTGGCCTATAAGTAGAATCTATATTTCTTCCAGAATCTCATCATTTCCCATATTCACTCCGGCTTTTACAGTAAAGGCATTGTAGCGGTTTTTCAGTGAAAAATAAGAACGTTTATATAGGTCATTCTGAAATTTAAACTGACTTATTTTGTCCTGTAGAATTGAGTTTTGTTCTTCCAGTTCACGGGCTCTTTCCTGTGACAGCTCCAGGGCATATTTCATCTCTATCATCTTTTTCTGTTCCAGTATCCGCTGATTCAGGTCATTGAACTGTTTCATGAACTGAGTCCGGACATCCGTATCAATAATATTCAAATCTGTAAAATCCATATTATCCACAAATGAGATAAGACGGTTGTAGAGAAAACTCACAGGGATTTCCAGGCTGAGACGAGAGTTCCCATCCTGATTTCTTGAAAAACTGACAGTATTTTCAAGACCTGCTATATGAAGAACAAACAGCTCATTCAGATCTACAGGTTTAACTGTGTTGAGTCTGTCAATTTTACTTTTAATTATTGTGGAAGAACTGGCAAATTTTTTGAGAAAGAGAAGTGTCTTGTTTCCTTCATTCAGATTAAGATCTTCAAGACGGATTCGTTCAAAGAGTCGTGTTACATATTCGAAGAGTTCTGTTAGCAGTCTGTATAGAAGATTTCCCCCGACGGAGAAGCGGCTGTTATCCCGCATCAGTTTCTGATAATTTTTAGATTTTAAATATTCATCCATAATCAGAATAACAAGATGACTGCCTGCTTTTCCGGGATTTCTTGTGAGATGTCCGTTAAATATGAGTACTTCGTTGTTGTCGATACTGTTCTGTTTCATAAAATAATGCTCATATATTATTTACGACCTGCCGCCCCATAAAAACAATTTAATTTAACTCATTCCAGTAAAAGAGGCAACATATCAACCAGAATCTGTGCAGTTATACCCCAGAGAATCCCATTGGAGGTTCTATAGGCCCATATCTTGTGGGGGATGCTTCCTTCCCAGGGACTTTTATATCTTTCCGGAAGGTCCAGCTCATGGGAGGGAAAATGTAATTCACGTTCTCCTGTTTTTCCGTTTTCCGAGTAGGGGTGAACCTTTACGGGGAGGTCATAGATAGACGGGCTGTTCTCTCTGAACCAATTCAGGGGGATGGTGAAAAGTTTGTCCACTTCTTCCCTGTTGGGCTCCAGATCTTCATAGTTTTCAATTTCAAGAATACCAACATAAGGCTGGACTACAACGCTCATGGGGGTAACCAGAGTACCCTGTGAACCCAGCACTTTTATCTGTTCCGGTACAACTCCGATCTCTTCACAGGTTTCTCTTATGGCAGTATCTCTGAAATCTGTATCCAGTGCAGAATCATATCTGCCCCCGGGAAAACATATCTCTCCGCCCTGTCTGATACCGGCCGCTCTTTTCTGAAAGAGTATGGACCAGTCGTTTTTTTCTTTAACAAGGGGAATCAGGACGGCAGAACAAAACATATTTTCCTGCCCGATGATGCGGGGATAATTCTCCCTGGACCCCAGGCTTTCCCTTATCATTTCAGGATTCATGGATTACCATTTTATTCTGCCAGAGCTGATAGAATTTTTTCATCCAGTTCTGGGGTCGCTCCGGAATGGCCTACTACAAAATCTGCAACCAGGGCGGCCTTCTTTCCGGCTTTTTCAAGTGAATCTCCCCTGAGGTAGTAGTAGAGGAAGGTTCCTGAAAAACTTTCACCTGCACCTATGGTATCTATAACAAATACCTTGCTGCCGGTAATCTTGAGAGCCTTTCCCTTTGTCTCTTTATGGTAGAGTTCAGCTCCCTCGTGCCCGTATGTTATAACAAGGAGTTTCATGGGGTATTCTCCGGAAGCTTTTGCAAAGAAATCTTCGGCGGTCATTTCTGCTCCGAAAACCAGTTTCGACACAAGGGGCAGCTCTTCATCATTGAGTTTCAGAATACTTGTGAACTTAAGAGTATTTTCTAATATCTCTTTGCTGTAATAGTTCTGTCTGATATTTACATCAAAAAACAGTTCTTTATAATCTCCATTTTCAAGGACAGTATTAAGAAGTCTTCTGTTACTTTCAGTTCTCTGGGCAAGGGTGCCGCAGTACAGAAGGTCCCATTTTTCGGCCATCATTTTCCTGAGAGATCCGTCATCCGGTGTAATACAGTCCCAGGCCGAACCTTCCCGGATATCATAGCTTGGAATACCGTTTGTGACCTGTACTTCAATAATCCCTGTGGGGTGATGGGGACTGGAATATATATAATCTGACTTAATTTTTTCGGAAGCCAGAATTTCTGAGGCTTCATTTCCCAGAACATCCTGTCCCAGGGCACTTAGCATATAGCTTTCGGCTCCGAAGCGGGAGAGATGGACTGCGATATTGGCCGGTGCTCCACCGAAATAGTCATCACCGTCTATTCTGTCAAAAAGAATTTCTCCAAAACTTAAGGTTTTCATAGTTCCTCCATCAGAGTGAATTTATGGCAAAAAAGGTAGTCAGGGCTTTTCTAAGCCTGAAAAAGTCATCTCTTTTACTCTTTCTGCCAAGGGATATTCTCAGAGAACTGCCACTCAATTCACTGTTGAACCCCATTTGTTCCAGTATCCGGGAATTGCCGTTAACCGATCCTGTACAAGCTGAAAAACGGCTTAAAAAAATTCCCTCTCTGTTTAAATGATAAAACAGATCTTCCATGGTTTTAGAACATTTTAACAAATCGGGGACAGATATGCATAGAATCCCCGGCGCATTCTTTTCAGGACTTAGTACTATAAGCTCAAAATCGGCGGCTGAAAGTATCTGAATCCCCTCTGTGCACAGTATTTCCCAGTAGTTCTGAAGTTCAGGCAGATCTTTTCTGTACAGCTCCACGGCTCTGGTCAGAGCCGAGGCGGCAGGTATGTCCGGAGTTCCTGTATTCCCTGTCTTATCATCACAGAGTTCAAGCTCCGGTTTCAGAACACAGACCCCCGTACCCTTAAGACCGTATATTTTCTGCCCGCTGAGGGAATAGCCGTGTGCATAAGGCATCCAATGATCACTCTCCAGCCTCGCCATGGCCTGGGGGGCATCCAGAAATACTCTTGTTTCGTTCTCTACGCAGATGTCCCATAATAGAGCACAATCCTGCAGAGCACCGGTCTCGTGGTTTACAGGTGAATAGATAAAGAGAGATTCCGGATTTTCCTTCAGATCGGAACGCAGCTTATCCGGATCTATACAGCCTTTACGGTTTACGGGAATTTGAATGAAGGGGATTTTCTGTTTTTTACAATAAGCTTTGGACTGTTCAATCACAGTATTATGCTCACAGCACCCTGTAATCACAGCTTTGGGAGGAATCCTGATATTCCGGAGAAGAAGAGACAGAGCATCCGTACTGCCCCGACAGAACTGTATGCTTCCATCTTCCATGGAGCTGAGGCTTTTCCATCTTTTTTTCAGCTCCTCCATATGATCCAGAACTTTCTGACCTGCCAGGTGAGGGGAGTCCGGGTGAGCCCATATTTTCATAGCGGTATTCTGGTAATGCGCCAGAACTGCAGGGTCCGGCGGGCATGCCGCATTATAATCTAAATAGACCGCAGTGGGCTCATCAATACTGACCCGGGCCTCTTTGAGTTTTTGTAGATGCCGGCAGTTACAGCTCAAGTTTATTCTCCTGTATCAGCATATTATTTCCGGTAGCTGTTTTTTTCCAGTATTCCATTGATTTTACTCAATTCATTGTCACTGAATTCAAGATTTTCCAGAGATTTAACATTTTCCTCAAGCTGGCTTACCCTGCTGGCTCCTATAAGGACCGTGGTAATTGCAGGATTATGCAGTATCCAGGAAATTGCCATCTGAGCCAGAGACTGGGAGCGTTGTTGGGCAATGGAGTTCAGCTCCTGGAGCATGGATATTACATTTTCGGTGATTTTCTCTTTTTTGAGGAAGCCGTCCAGAGCCGCCCTCGAGTCTTCAGGAATCTCGCCGCCCAGATATTTTGAACTCAGCAGCCCCTGGGCAAGTGGTGAAAAGGCTATGCCTCCCACACCCTCTTTTATCAGCAGGGAATCCAGTTCTCCTTCAACCCATCGGTTCAGCATGGAATAGGAGGGCTGATGGATCAGACAGGGGGTACCCAGATCTCTTAGAATCTCAATTGCATCGGCCGCCTCTTCCGCCGGGTAGTTTGATATTCCGGCATAGAGCGCTTTTCCACTTCGTACTGCTGTATCCAGGGCTCCCATTGTCTCTTCAAGGGGTGTTTCAGGATCGGGGCGGTGGGAGTAGAAAATATCAACATATTCCAGTCCCAGGCGTGCAAGACTCTGGTCAAGGCTTGAGAGCATATACTTTCTGCTTCCCCACTCTCCATAGGGTCCGGGCCACATCAGATAGCCCGCTTTTGTGGAAATAAGCATCTCATCCCGGTGTCCGTGAAGATGGGTTTTTAAGATTTTTCCGAAGTTCTCTTCAGCTGAGCCCGGGGGTGGTCCATAATTGTTGGCCAGATCAAAGTGATTTATTCCCAGATCAAATGCCTTGAACACCAGGTTCTCCATGGTTTCAAAATCATCATTCTCTCCGAAATTATGCCAGAGTCCAAGGGCCAGGCGGGGAAGTTTTATCCCGCTGATTCCGCAGCGTTTATACTTCATTTTGTCATACCTGTTTTCTGATGGTTTGTAATGCATTTCGATCCCCCTTCTTTGCTCACAAGTATAACTCAGTGCAGATGAACTTGTATTAAGTTTTTGAACAATACTATTTTATTGATTATAATACCCTTATACTCTTAGACCCTGACAGTCTGATAGAATAGAAAGGAGTCACCATGCCAGATAAAAAATCCAAAAAAAAGAAGCTGAAAAAACAGGAATATGATGAAGAACTTCTCCGTCTGCAGGTGGAACTTGTGAAGCTGCAGGACTGGGTAAAGCAGAATGAACTGAAGGTCTGTCTCCTTTTTGAAGGCAGAGATGCGGCTGGCAAGGGTGGAGTGATCAAGAGAATCACCCAGTATCTGAATCCCCGTTTCTGTAATGTTGTGGCCCTTGGTAAACCGACAGATAAAGAGGAGTCTCAGTGGTATTTTCAGCGTTATATTCCCTATCTTCCAGCCAAAGGTGAGATGGTTCTATTTGATCGAAGCTGGTATAATTGTGTGGGGGTTGATCGGGTTATGAATTTTACAACTCCTGTACAATGGGATGAGTTTTATAGAAGCTGCCCCGAATTTGAACGGATGCTGATCAGATCGGGGATGGTTGTGATTAAATACTGGTTCTCCGTCTCTCCGGATGAACAGCTAAAACGTTTTAAGGGAAGAATCGACGATCCCATTAAGCGTTGGAAAATATCTCCCATGGACCTGCAGTCTATTGAGAGATGGGATGATTACTCCATAGCAAAGGATGAAATGTTCAAATATTGTAATACAAAGGACTCTCCCTGGTATGAAGTTCCGGCGGATAGCAAAAAAAAGGCCAGATTAAACTGTATTTCCCATCTGCTCTCCTGTTTTCCATATAAAGAAGTACAGCCTATGGTAATTAAACTTCCTGAAAGACCGGTGAGTACCTATGACCGACCTCCTCTGACTGAAGAAAATCTTATACCGAGAAATTACTGAAAACTGAATATGAATCCTGATTTCAAACTCTATCCTCAACTTCGCTTTATGGGTAATAAATACCGTCTCCTTCCCTGGATAGAAGAAGAGCTGTCGGCTCTGGATTTTCATTCCGTACTTGATGCATTTACAGGTTCCGCATCAGTTTCTTATCTTTTCAAGACAATGGGCAGACAGGTCTATAGTAATGATTTTCTTAACTTCCCTTCTGTATTAAGCCGGGCTGTTATAGAGAATCCTTCAGTAACTGTGAATCCAGATGAAATCAGAATGCTCAGTGATTTTTCAAATTCCTCTGATTCAGAAGCCGGGAATGGGAATTGTTATGATTTTATAAAAAGAACTTATGAGGGAATATTCTATAATCCGGAAGACCTTGAGTTCCTGGACCTGATCTCCTGGCGTTTGACCAATTTGAATAATCCATATAAAAGATCTCTGGTCATGGCGGCTCTTATCCGCTCCTGTGCAAAAAAGCAGCCCAGGGGAGTATTTACCATCTCCGGTGATCTGAGCCGCTATGATGATGGGCGAAGAGATCTTAAGCTCAGTCTCCGTGAACATTTCACTGAGCAGATTGAGCAGTATAATAATGCTGTCTTTGATAATGGAGAGATGAACAAGTCATTCTGCGGTTCTGTTTTTGATCTACAGGAAATGCCGGTGGATCTGGTCTATATGGATCCACCATATGTACCCCGCTCAGACGATAACTGTTATGTTAAACGCTATCATTTTCTGGAAGGTCTGTCTAAATACTGGAAAGATGAAGAAATCATGTATAATACGAAGGTCCGGAAAATACACAAGAAATATACCCCTTTTTCCTACCGGGGTGATGCCCTGGAGGCATTTGAAGGGATGTTCAGGAAGTTCAGCAGGAGTATTCTTGTTTTATCCTATTCATCCAACGGATATCCTGATCTGGATGTACTCGTCTCTTTGATGGAAAAATATAAATCCAGTGTCGAAGTAAGAAGCAGGGATCACCGCTACCACTTCGGAACACATGATAAGGTCAGACGCTCCAAAGTGCAGGAATATCTGATTATAGGAAGATAGAAGATGAAGAAAATTACCCAGACAACTCCCGGTCTTCTGAATAAACTGAGTGCTCTTGAAACAGACTGGAAGGATGATTTCTCCAGGAGAGTCCTGGTATTCCTGAACAAATTTGAATCAGTCAATGATGATCCCTGGACTCTTGTTCGCCTTCTGGATGAGGATTTTGAGACTGCATCCACTATCATCAGGCTGTTTCTTGAAGTATCAAAGGATGAATATAATACCCTCTTGAGATCTCTGTTTTCTGACTCCAGATCTGCCGGGAAAAGTGGATTCAAAGCAAATCCTCTGGGATATGTGGAGACTTTACAGACCCTTTTTCTGTCCGGGAAAATCAGGGATACCATAAATAGAACCTATACCTGGGAAGATATTCTCACAGAGCGTCTGAAGGGCGGTCGGGGCAGTGCCATAAAAGGGCAGAAAAGAGGCCGGGAGCTGGAAGATTATGTGGAGGCAATTGTCGCCTCTGTGTTTTCGGAATATGAGGCCCGCTGCAGCTTTACAGGCATGGACGGTATCTCTACAGAAAAAGCCGATTTTGCAATTCCCTGCAGGGAAAAGCCGGAGATCCTGATTGAAGTGAAGGGTTACGGTGCCACCGGAAGCAAACAGACCGATGTAATAGGCGATGTTAATAGGATTATTCAGGAAAAGCGGCACGACACGGTGTTTCTGATCTTTACTGACGGGGTTACCTGGAAGGCCAGGGAAAGTGATTTCCGGAAGCTTGTTGATTTTCAGAATTCAGGATATCTCTACAGAATCTATACAAAAAAATTGAGTGCTGAATTTAAGCAGGACCTCATGCTTCTCAAGGAAGAAAAGGGGCTCTAGGCCAGTCATGCATTCTCTCCACTGTGATGATGGTGTGGAGAGAATTATGATGAAGGGGTGGAGAGAATTACATTAGAAGGAGTAGGAAACACCCACTTTCCAGAGAATAGTGTGTCTATTCTTATCCTCAGCGATATTTGTATTCTGATACCACATCTCTGTATAGGGAGAGAGGCCGTTATCGGCATTGTAGGACGTTTTTATTCCCACACGGTCTCTTCTTAAATCCTGAGCTGATTCTCCTTCGGAAATCACATGTCTGTACAGACCGATTCTTGCAAAAGGATTAAGTGAAATCCCGTTATCGAATTTATGGTTGTAATAGAGTCTTGCCTGAAATTCTACGGCATTTAATTCATCTTTTTTTTCAAATTCATTATAGATTCCGACAGCTGCACTCTGATTGTTATTAAAATTATGCTTATAACCGATTTCAGTTTCACTGTAGAAATTATTGTCCTGATTTGCATTAACCTTAAATGTGGGCATAAGATTTATATAGGTCAGCTGTGATCCCAAGGGGATTCCGAAGTTCATTTTAAATCTGTTTTCCATATTGCTGTCCAGATAGTCACCCCTGGCAGGTGTATTGATCCTGAGTTCATACTCCGGGTTGAAACTTACTTTACCCAGACCGAATGTTCCTCCCAGCATGATTTTCTGTCTGACAGTATGACCACTCTGATAGTCTAATTCATCAAAATAGTAATCACCGGCCATTCTGTTTTCAGCTTCAACCTTGAGGTAAAGAGGAAGATTGTCATTGGACACAGCAAAAGTCAGTGCCGGTGTAATCTGTAGATCTGATTCTCTGTGCTCTTCATGGATGTTTGTTTCATTTTCAAGATAGGTTCCCACTTTAACGGTCCAGTCATCAGCTGCAGATAGGGGAACAGCTAAGGTTATTAATAGGGAAATCAGCGGTAGAATTGTTAATTTATTGATAATATATTTCTCCTTTGTCTCATAGAATGTCTGAAAGTAATTTATAAAAATTATAGGTTCAGTATCGGGATATTCTCTATAAAAAATAGGTAATAAAACAAAACATTTATTTCAGATGCGGCCTGACTATAATCTATGATTTCCGCCTTTTGAGGAGTAATCTTAGTGTAGCTGTGCATGGTAAATAATTAAATATATAAAAAAAGGTGAAATAATGGTCAGGATTGATTATTATTACTATAAGACTAAGATAAAGAGGATTAAAATGGCATTAGATAAAAAAATGGCCCATGCTCTGAATGAGCAGATTAACGCAGAGATGTTTTCAGCTTATCTTTACCTTTCAATGGGAAGCTGGTTTGAAGAAAAAGGTCTGTTGGGAATTGCCCACTGGTTCCGCTGTCAGTATCTTGAAGAGAATATGCACGGCATGAAAATGTATAATTTTGTTTTTGAGCGTGGTGCCAGAGTGACTTTGAAAGCCATTGAAGCTCCTAAGACAGAGTGGACAAGTTACCTGGATGTGTTCCAGGAAGTTGCCGAACATGAGGCCCATGTAACTTCACTTATTAATAATCTTGTAAGAGTGGCGAGAGAACTGAATGATTATGCATCAGAGAGTTTCCTTATGTGGTTTGTTGATGAGCAGGTGGAAGAAGAGGCCACAGCGGGTGAGCTCGTTTCAAGGTTAAAGCTCATAGGGGATAATCCTAATGCCCTTCTGATGCTGGATAATGAGCTAAAGTCCAGAGGAGTCTCTCCTAATGTGCTGCCCATCCATCTTGGAGAACCTGTTGCTTAATAACTGTATAAGATTATATCGCTTCCCAATCAGGATGTTATATAATTAGAGAATACTTATAAATGAAAAAATCCTCCGAAAGGAGGATTTTTTTTGGCCTTTGCAGGCCGAAAGACTTTTATATAAATAAAAGCTTAGAAGCGGTTGTTGTCCCGGGGTCTTCTTTCGCGTTCGATAGCTTCGTTAACACGCAGGTTTCTGCTGTCCAGTTCCTGATTGTTCAGGGCTGCGATAGCTGCTTCTGCTGCTTCATCTTCTTCCATTTCAACAAAACCAAAACCTTTTGAACGGTTTGTTTCTCTGTCGAAAATGATTCTTGCGCTGAGAACATTACCAAACTGAGCAAAGTGGTCAGCTAGTCTGTCTTCATCGGTGTTGTAGTTTAAGTTACCTACATAGATTTTCTTGGGCATTGTGCATCCTTACCGGTCTTACCGGAATTTAAAAATAAAAAATTCATTTGAGAGCGTAACGACTTTATTACACATATCCTAGTCATGTGATTCTAAATCAGTTCGCTACTCTTATAAGGATGTACAAAAGGAACACGAAGACGGAAATCAGAACAGATAAGGAACTGCATAAATTAAAAAGAACAATTACGGTTTCTCAACCTACCTAAATAAATAACAGGAAATGACGTTACGGTCAATGATTTTTCTATGAAATGGCCTTATTAAATGGGTAAATTCTATAAATTTTGTGATATTTCTGCTAAATCACATCATTTTACTATTGATCTGAGGTAAAACCTGAACTATCATGTGATATATCACGAGACTGTTAAGGCCCTTTTTTTTGGTAATAAGGAACAGCTAATGCTTTTATCAAGAGATGTATATAACAGAATTCTAGAACAGCTGCTGGCGGGAGAACTCCTTCCGGGGCAGATAATAAACAGAAGACAGATAGCATCTGAGTTTGGTGTAAGTGTCGCCCCGGTTCTTGAAGCCATGCTCTTATTGGAACATGAAGGACTCCTCGAAACAATCCCCAGAAAGGGGACCCAGGTTCGTCTTGTACGACCTGAAGATGTGTTGGGTCAGTTTATGATTCGGGATGCAATTGAAAGTAAGGCTGCCAGGCTTTATTGGAATAAGGGGCTTAAGAATAATTCAGAGGATATCCTGGATTTTGCCCAACAGGTGGACGGGGCAACTCAGGATCTTCTGGATGACTGGAGACAGGAAATTCTTTTTCATAAAGAACTGGTTAGCCTTGCAGGTATTCCCGCTCTCACGGCTGCCTTTGACAAGACTATGAAACTCAATCTTTTTTTTACCATGACCAGAACTGTTCCGGAAGATAAAAAAAACATCCGGGATAATCATGTTGTTCTTATTCAGAATCTGCTGAAGGCGGTAAACACAGATGAGGCGGAGAGCATTATCAGAACTCATGTCTGGTTTGCCAAGGATTACCTGCTTGAAGGACAGCCCCAAATTTGAAAATCATCATTTGTTTGAACTAATATAAATAAATATACCCAGGAGATATTAATGAAAGTAGTCATCGCTTCGGATTCTTATAAAGGATCAAATACCAGTATTAAAGTTGCAGGAGCCATTGAACGGGGAATCAAAAAAGTTGATCCCACTCTGGATGTTGTTAAACTGCCTGTTGCTGATGGAGGAGAAGGTCTGGTTCAGGCTCTCGTTCCGGATGAAAACAAATGGATATATGTAGAAGTTAAAGGCCCCATGGGTGAATCCGCCAAGGCGGAATATGCATTATATGGAAATGATACTGCTGTAATTGAGATGGCTTCGGCTTCAGGACTTCCCATGGTACCTGAGGATAAAAAAGATCCCTCCATGGCCAGCACTTACGGAACAGGGCAGTTAATGAAAGATGCTCTGGACAGAGGATGCAAGACAATCCTTATAGGAATAGGCGGAAGCGCCACAAATGACGGCGGTACCGGTATGGCCAGAGCACTGGGAGTTAAATTCCTGGATTCTGACGGAAAAGAAGTTGAAGCTGTGGGTGGAAATCTTGACAGTATTGCAGATGTAGATCTTAGCGGTCTTCTGCCAGCTGTTAAATCGGCTACTATCAAGGTCGCCTGTGATGTGGATAATCCTCTCTGCGGTGAGCATGGTGCCAGTGCCATTTACGGTCCTCAGAAAGGCGCCACTCCTGAAATGGTTAAGATGCTGGATGCCAATCTCGCCTCTCTTGCTAAGGTCATG
Organism: Oceanispirochaeta sp. M1; assembly: GCF_003346715.1. Lineage (NCBI taxonomy): Bacteria > Pseudomonadati > Spirochaetota > Spirochaetia > Spirochaetales > Spirochaetaceae > Oceanispirochaeta > Oceanispirochaeta sp. M1. The sequence continues at coordinate 93,685 of NZ_QQPQ01000004.1, read as the reverse complement.
GAGAAGAAAACAGGACAGGATATGTCTGAAGTTCCCGGAGCAGGTGCTGCAGGTGGACTCGGTTTCGGTCTGATGGCGTTCACCGGCGGCGTCCTTGAAAAAGGTATCGACCTTGTTCTTGATTCAGTAGGTTTTGATGAATCCCTTGAAGGTGCCGAACTGGTAATCACAGGGGAGGGGAGAATAGACGGGCAGTCTGTTCGAGGTAAGGTTCCTGTGGGAATCGCTGCCAGAGCCAAGAAAAAAAATATCCCTGTTCTGGTTATTGCCGGAGACATCGGTCCCGGGATCAGTAATCTCTATGAATACGGAATTGATGCTGTTATGAGTACTGTTAACAAGGCAATGCCCCTCAAGGAGGCTCTTGAAAGATCTACTGAGCTTCTGGAAGACGGAGCCGAAAGAGCCTACAGAATGATTAAAATCGGAATGGATATAAAGTCTTGAGAAAACAGGCTCTCATATTTGATCACGACGGTACTCTGGTGGATTCAATCGATGCCGTCGTGTTCTGTACAAATCAAATTATAAAAGAAGCAGGTTATGCTGTAGCAGAGCCGGCAGAAATCCGTCATGGAATGGCATATGCAACACTCGAGCGTTTTACCTATCATACCGGTGAAAAAGATCCTGATGTTCTGAAAAAAATGAGCAGAGATTTTTATGTCTGTATGAACGAGCAGGGCGCCGGCATGGTCAGCTTATATCCGGGAATCAAGAAAGCCCTGGACCGCCTGGCTCGGGACGGCTTTTCTATTGGACTTCTGACAAATAATCAGGGGATCTTTACCCGCCGTGTGGCTGCTCAATTGAAATATTCCTACGATATGGAGATTATTCTGGGTGAAGACAATGTTCCAGCTCCCAAGCCCGATCCCCGTGGGTTGTTACAGGCCTGTGCCGGACTGGGAGCAGTTCCAGAAAACTGCTGGTATATAGGTGACGGTAAACCGGATTTTGAGGTAGCCAGGAACGCAGGCCTGAAGAGTGCCCTTGTTACCTGGGGAGCCCATCCCAAGGAAGAGCTGCTGAAGCTCGGAGCCGATCGTTATTTTGATACGGCACCGTCCATGGCAGATTTCTTTACCTCTCCTACAATCCCATCATGAAAAGATAGCTTTTATCATTGAAATCCGGGATATTTTCATGTCCGAAATCAGGGTATATGCAGATATCCTTGGGAGCTTTAATTTTATTATACATGGCAAACTGGCTTGATGGAGGACAAATGTCATCTATCAGGCCGCATCCCATCAATACCTCTGCCTTGATTCTCGGGGCAAGAAACTGCAGGTCTATATAACCCAGAGTGGAGAAAATCTCATCCTCTTTTTCGTGGAGAGGATCGAATTTCTTGAAGAAATACTGGAGCTCACTGTAGGCATCCTGACCCAGATCCATTTCCCATACCCTTTTATAATCACAGAGAAAGGGGAATTCCGGAGCAATCCTTTTAATCCGCGGTTCCAGGGCTGCACAGGCCAGAGTCAGGGCTCCTCCCTGTGATCCTCCAAGGGCACCGACCCTTGTTTCATCCACCTCCGGACGATTAAAGGCTATTCTTGCCATGGCTGCTGTATCAAGAAATATCTGTCTGAAAAGAAGTTTGTCAGGGCTGTCTGAGAGTCCTCTGATAATCTGACCCTTCCAGGTCGTACCCGAAACTCCGCCTCTGTCTTCTGATGTTCCTCCCTGACCTCTGCTATCCAGGGCAAATACTGAATATCCGGCAGCGGTCCACTGCATAAGCTCCGACCATGGGGGAGCCTCTCCGGTATAACCGTGAAAACGGAGTACCGCCGGATTTTTACTGGAATCTGAAGCTCCTGCGGGTCTGGCATATCGAACGTGGATACGGGAGCCTCCGACACCTGTAAAATAGAGATCAAAACAGTCGCTGTGATCTGTCTTGAAATCTGAAGGAATCAGCTCTGTCTGAAAATCCTGTTCATCAAGTTCTTTCAGAGCCCTTTCCCAATAATTGTCAAAGTCTGAGGGTTTGGGATTTATCCCCTTGTATTTTTTTAATTCCTTTAAGGGCATATCTACGATGGGCATTGGTTTCTCCTTTATGTTAATTCTTCCTGGTGTGGCTTCTACACCCTGCCGGGACTGAGGGCCTAAGGGTATTTTAATTCATTCTTTATGAATGGTGTATGAAAATATCCCTGATTACTCTTAATATATATTGACAGATTGGTTGACCAGTTGTATTAATGAATAAATTGGTTAACCAATAAGAGGGTTACATGTGTAAACAGTCTATTGTGGATTTGAAACTATTTGAATTGACTCAGAAAGAACTTTCTCCCGAGGATTTTATATTGAAAAGAATCCGGGAGCTCCTACATCAGGGAGAGCTTCAACCGGGAGCACGTCTGCCCTCGGAGAGACTGCTTGCCGAGACTCTGAACACAAGCCGGGGAAATATCCGTAAGGCTCTTCAGAAGCTTGAGTTTTATGGGCTTGTTGAAATCTCTCCACAGAGCGGGACAAGAATCAGCTCAATGGGGCAGGAGACTGTTGAAGAGTTGATGAAGGCTATACCGGTTTCCAGAGATCAGAAAATGGCTGACCTGATGGAGGCCCGTTTTGTGCTGGATCTGCAGTGTACAAGACTGGCAGCCGAAAGACGCAGTGACTCAGACTTAATACTTATTGAAGAGAGACAGGAAGTCTTTTTAAAGAAATTCTACTCACCGGGGAATAAGGATTATCTGGAAGAGGATTACCTTTTTCATCTGGCCATTGCCCATGCAACAGGGAACCATGTGCTGATCTCTCTCCTCAGTCAGTTGACTCCTAAAATCGTAACACAGGAGCAGCCTCATCTGAAACAGAGGGACAAGGACTTCTCAAGGATTCCAGGAGAGCATCAGAAAATTATAGATGCAATCCGTCTGTCAGATCCGGAGGCCGCAGAAGAAGCCATGCTGAGTCACCGGCAGTGGGCATTAAAACGTATTTTTACCAGAGACAAAACAGGAGAAGAAAATTGAAGCAGTTAAATTTGAATCAGGCTCAGGAAATGAAACTGGAGAAAAATAATAAACCAGTCAGAATCCTTCAGTTCGGAGAGGGGAACTTCCTCCGGGCCTTTATTGACTGGATGGTTGACGGCATGAATAAACAGAACCTGTTCAATGGTAAAATTTCAATTGTCCAGCCGCTTCCTCAGGGGATGATAGGCATGATGGGGGAGCAGGACTATCTCTATACACTTCTCCTCAGGGGTATTCAGGGTGGGGAAGTCACCGTTGAGAAGAAGATAATTGATGCGGTGGAGAGAGGCGTGAATCCCTATGAGGATTTTGAAGCCTATCTGGCAGAGGCTGAAAATCCTGATTTGAGGATTATTGTCTCCAATACCACAGAAGCAGGGATCGTCCTCCGGGAAGAGGACAGTCCCGGGGATACACCTCCTGTTTCATTTCCGGGAAAACTGCTTCTTCTTTTGAAAAAACGCTATGATCATTTTGAAGGAGATCCTTCAAAGGGATTTCTCCTGTTTCCCTGTGAACTCATTGAGGAGAACGGAACTAATCTTAAAAATATTCTCCTGGATCTGGCGGGTCGCTGGTATTCTGATTCTCCAGCCTTTTTAAGCTGGATTGATGAGGCAAATGTATTCTTTAATACTCTTGTTGACCGGATTGTAAGCGGTTATCCCCGTGACGAAGTTGAAGGATTATGGGAAGAGGCCGGATATAAGGATAATCTCCTTGATACTGGAGAGATCTTTCACTTTCTGGTTATTGAAGGTCCCTCAGAATATGAAAAAGAGTTTCCCCTGGTACAGGGAGGTTTCAATGTGAAGTGGTGTGATGATCTCACGCCCTATAGAACCAGGAAAGTCCGCATTCTGAACGGTGCTCATACCATGACCGTACTGGCTGCCTGGCTTTACGGCCTTGAGACTGTAAAAAACTGTATGGATGATGAACTTGTATCCGCCTATATTCGGAAAGGAATCTTTGATGAGATAATTCCGACACTGGATCTGCCTGCTGATGAGCTGTCAGAGTATGGTGCTGCCATTCTGGAACGTTTCAGCAATCCCTACATCAAACATTTTCTCTTAAGTATTTCTCTTAATTCGGTCTCCAAGTTCAAGACAAGGGTTCTCCCCTCAATTTTGGAATATATAAATAGAACGGGTGAGAATCCCAGGCTCCTCAGCTTTTCATTGGCAGCGCTTGTCTTATTCTATAAATCTACAGGATCAGATTCAGATTCTCTGACTGCCCTCAGGGCTCTGGATGGTAAGGAATATACGATCAGGGATTCTCCCGAAGTTCTGGAATACTTCAGTTCTTTATGGAACGATAGATCTTGTGACAGCCGGAAAGATGGTGAATCCATAATGGATCTTGTTCTGAAAAAAGAAGATTACTGGGGACAGGACTTAAGTCTGGTAGATGGACTTTCAGAGCTGACGGGTTCTTTTCTTTATTCTATGGTCAGAAAGGGTGTACCTTCGGTGATGGCAGAACTGACAGGTGTTTCAAAATGAGTCAAACCTATATAAGAATCAGCGAACGGGATAATGTGGCTGTGGCTCTGGAGAATCTGAGTGCCGGCAGTGATGTTCTGGGTGTGAAGGCTGCTTCAGATATTCTGCCGGGACATAAAATAGCCCTGACAAATATTTCATCAGGGGAAAGTGTAATCAAGTATGGCTATCCCATTGGACAGGCTACAGAGGATATCAAGGCCGGAGATCATATTCATACACATAATATTAAAACTCTTCTTTCTGGAACTGTTGAGTACAGCTATCAGCCTATAGATGGATCTGTTACATCAGCACCCGGCAGAACCGGTCATTTTTGGGGATATCCAAGGAAGAACGGCCGCAGCGCTACACGAAATGAGATCTGGATAATCAATACTGTAGGCTGTGTGAATAAGACAGCCGAAATTCTCAGCAGACGAATGGAGAAAGAGGCAGAAGGGAACTGCGACGGAGTCTTCAGTTTTTCCCACCCATTCGGCTGCTCCCAGCTGGGGCAGGATCATAAGACAACTCAGACTATTCTGGCTGATCTGGTGCATCATCCCAATGCCGGTGGTGTTCTGGTTCTCGGTCTTGGATGTGAGAATAACAATATCCCCGAGTTTAAGAAAGTTTTGGGAGAGTATGATGAAAGCCGGGTTAAGTTCCTCTCTACACAGGATGCATCTGATGAAATAGAAGAAGGCATGTCTCTGATCAGAGAACTTATGAAACAGACAGTCACTGACAGGAGGGTTGAATGCCCTGTTTCTGACCTGGTGGTGGGAATGAAATGCGGCGGTTCCGATGGATTGTCGGGTATCACCGCAAACCCTTTGCTTGGACTGTTTTCAGATGCTCTGGTTGCAGAGGGAGGGTCAACAATCCTCACTGAAGTTCCCGAGATGTTCGGAGCCGAAACCATTCTGATGAACCGTTGTATCAATAAGGATGTTTTTGATAAAACAGTCAGCCTTATCAATGATTTCAAGGATTATTTTACACAGCATAATCAGGTCGTGTATGAAAATCCCTCTCCCGGTAATAAGGATGGAGGAATAACCACTTTGGAGGATAAGTCTCTGGGGTGTATTCAGAAGGGGGGGCGGGCTCCTGTAAGGGATGTTATTCCCTATGGAGGAAGAGTCTCAGAGAAGGGATTGATCCTCCTTAACGGACCCGGAAATGACATTGTATCCACCACTGCACTGACCGCCGCCGGAGCCACAGTTATCCTGTTTACCACAGGAAGGGGGACCCCTCTGGGAGCACCGGTCCCTACAGTCAAAGTAGCCACTAACTCATCACTGGCTCAGAAAAAGAAAAACTGGATTGATTTCAATGCCGGTTCCGCTGTAGAGGGAACCGGTCTGGAGGATCTGACAGACAGTTTTTGGGATTTTATTCTTGAAACTGCTTCAGGTAGGCAGACCAGGAATGAGGAAAACGGCTACAGAGAGATCTCCATCTTCAAAGATGGAGTTGTGTTGTGAGAAAAATCATTGTAATATAGTACGGTGTAGTACGGCTGGGGTATTCAGCCCCGGCAGGAAAAGGAGTGTTGAAAATGAAATTTATAAACGATAATTTTATCCTGGAGAATAAAACTGCCGCTAAGTTATATCATGAATATGCAGAAGGTCTGCCGATCATTGACTATCACTGTCATCTTGATCCGAAAGAGATTGCCCAGGATATTAAATGGGAAAATCTGGCTCAAGTCTGGCTGGGAGGAGATCATTATAAATGGAGATGTATGCGCTCCAATGGAGTGGATGAATCCTATATTACCGGTGATGCACCTGACAGGGAAAAGTTTCAGAAGTTTGCTGAGACAATGCCCTACCTGCTGCGGAACCCCATGTATCACTGGTGTCATCTGGAACTGGCCCGTTATTTCGGCATAGATGATATCCTCCTGAATGGAGATACGGCTCAGGAAGTGTGGGACAGAAGTCTTCTGGTAATCAAGAATGGAATGTCAGCCAGACAGCTTATGATTGACAGTAATGTAAAAGCTGTATGTACCACCGATGATCCTGTCGATACACTTGAATATCACAAGGCCCTTGCTGAGGAAGGATTCCAGGTAAAGGTTCTGCCCACCTGGCGCCCCGACAAGATTCTGGCCATTGATAAACCCTTCTGGAAAGACTATATCATAAGCCTTTCTAAAGCCGCCTCTATTGATATAAGGGATTATGCCTCACTGGTGAAGGCCATGAAAATCAGACATCAGTATTTTCATGATACAGGCTGCAGACTCTCAGATCACGGTCTGGAGCGCTGTTATGCACTGGATTATAAAGAAGACGATATTCAGATTATCTTCAGCAAAGCTTTATTCGGCGAGTCTATAAGTGAATTTGAGGTAGATCAGTTCAGAACATCAATGATGATGCTTTTTGGTCGAATGGATGCTGAAAAGGGATGGACCAAGCAGATTCATCTGGGAGCTCTGCGCAGCAATAACAGCAGAATGTTTGAATCCATCGGTCCGGATACGGGATTTGATTCCATTGACGATAAGAATATTGCCGGAGATCTTTCACGCTATCTTGATAAACTTGATTCTGAGAAGAAACTTCCTAAAACAATCCTTTATAATCTGAACCCCCGTGATAATGAGTTGATTGCAAGTATGCTTGGAAATTTCCAGGACGGATCGGTTCCGGGAAAAATACAGATGGGTTCCGGATGGTGGTTCCTTGATCAGAAGGACGGAATGGAGAGACAGATGGAGGCTCTCAGTCAGCTGGGACTGCTCCGCCGTTTTGTGGGTATGCTGACGGACAGCCGTTCATTCCTATCCTATGCAAGACATGAGTACTTCCGACGTATTCTCTGTAATATTCTCGGCAAGGATATGGAGAAGGGGCTGATTCCCATGGATCTTGAACTTGTGGGATCTATGGTAAAAGAGATCTCCTATGAGAATGCCAGGGAGTATTTCGGCTTTGATCTTTAATAATCGATTAGAATGATAATAGGCTGCATCCATCCGGGTGCGGCCTATTTATTTTAAAGAACCCACAGGATCGGCTGACCTGTTTATATTCGTAAGATCCCCTTGAGCATTCATAACAGTACAGCGGTTTCTTCCACTGCCCTTGGCGTAGTACATGGCTACATCGGCATTTTTCATTCCATCTTCCAAAGCAGAAGCCCTGGTACCAAGGCCGACTATACCAATACTGATGGTTATTGAGATCTCTCCACTTATGGTCTTTACTGTACTCTTTTCAATCGATGCTCTAAGACGTTCTGCAACCTCTGCCGCAGATTCAATATCTGTTTCAGGGAGCAGTAGAACAAATTCATCTCCCCCCCAACGGGAAAAAAGATCAATCTCTCTAAGATTCTGCTGACAGATTCTCACCATCTCTTTCATAACCCGGTCACCCGTATCATGACCGAAATTATCATTTACATTTTTGAACTTATCAATATCTATCATACACAGAGACAGGGGGCTGTTATACCTGATACAGCGGTGCAGTTCCATCTCTGCTATATGGTTGAAATGCCTGCGGTTCAGAATTCCTGTAAGAGAGTCGGTTGTTGCATAGTATTCCAGCTGTGCTTCCATCTGTTTTTGTTTTGTGATGTCTCTGAAGGAGAATATGCGGCCCACATCCCTGTCTTTTCTGTCTGAAAGATAAGAAACCCTCAGATCATAGAAATTACTTCTTCCATCTTTTTTCAGATGCAGAGGCTTGGAGCTGTTATCCATCAGAATCCTGGCAGCAAGTTCTACTTCACAAAGATCGGTAAATTTCTCTCCAATCAGATCAATTGAAAGAAAATGCATGATTCTCTGAGCCGCAGGGTTGAAATCTGCAATGCGGTCCTGATCATCCAAAATAAGGACAGCGTCACTCATTCCCTTAAACGATTCACTCCGGCCAATAGGCCGCAGATCAAATAATTTCCTGCTGTAGAATGCCCAGATAAAGCAGATTGCCGTTATGGTATAGGCAAGGGGCGTGAGGTCATAATTTTCAATGGGTAAGAGGTCAAAAATATATAACGCATTGGATATCCAGGGAATCAGAACACCTAGAAGTATTGTTCCATATTGTTTTTTATATAGTGCCGATGCCGAGACATAGGCTCTCAGCATAATAATTGTAGCTATGATCATTACAATGTAGGCATAGGCTGCCCACATCATGAAAAGAGGGCCATAGCTCAGTGATAACTCTTCCTTTCCCTGTGAGGATATCAGCATATATTGACTGTAGAAAAGATTGTGCCAGGGATTGGTCCATGCAGAAATTACTGTAAGGACGGGAATAATAAAAAGATATGGGTAGTGTGTCCTTCTGAATGCTCTGGATATCCCCATATATTCCAGAACAAAGATGATAAAAAAGGTCGGAACCTGAACAATAAACATATACTGGGTGTAACAAAGCCTCATTCTGATCTCAAGAGGAAAACCCATCCATAAAAAAGCTTCCAGGAGAGCCCATATTGCATTACTGATCACTATTATAAATAGAGACAGTGCGCCCCGGGACATTCTATGTTTTAGAATGTAGGTACCCAGGATGGCATTGAGAACTGAGGTGAAAAGGAATGGAATCCAGTATAATGTATTCAAACGGTTGTCCTGAGAATGGTTTAGTTTTTTATTATCGGCGTGGAAGTATAGAAACTTCTTTAATAGGCCCAAATAAAAAAAACTAAGTATGAAAAGTCATATATGTTTTGAAAATCATCAGCTGAGGATGTAGAATAGCCATATGAAATTGAAACATCTCAGCTGTATTGTTACCATCTCTCTTTTATTTCACAGCGGTTCTCTCTGGGCACAGACGGGTCTATCACTCGATCTGACAAGAAAGGTCAGCAGCTCGGTATATGAAGTGGTCCTTGAAAAACCAAAAGATGATCCCATTGTATATGCTGAAGAACTTCCAATGGATCTGATTCCGTTCCATATCAGGAATGATGAGTTTGTATCAATCGGAACAGCCTTTGCAGTGGGAGAGAATCTTTTTCTTTCGGCCGCCCATGTTTTTGCCCTGGATTCAGATACCCTCCGATATAACCTCTCTCTGAGAGATCCTATGGGTAATACCTATAAGGTTGATCAAATCCTTAAATATGACAGCAGAAGGGATTATGTTCTCTTCACTACGGAGAACCTGAAACAGGAAAACTGGCTCAGGCTGAGTGACAAAGCCGGTATCAATGAGTATGTAAATGCTGTAGGGAATGCTCATGGTGAAGGAATCATCTTCCGGAACGGTCTCTTAACATCCATGACACCTGAAAGGGAGAACGGTGAATGGCACTGGCTTAGATTTTCCGCTGCAGCATCACCCGGGAACAGCGGTGGACCCCTGCTTGATACAGAGGGGAGTGTTATCGGGATTGTCACTGCCAAATCAGACAATGAGAATCTCAATTATGCCCTGCCGGTCTCTGAAATTGGTGACCTTAAGGCAGGAGAAGCCCTGCTGCATGTTAACTGGTTATATCAGATTCCTAATATAAACTATAAACACCGCCTTATCAAAGACTACTCCAAAGCCCTTCCTGCCGGATATAAAGAGCTTCATACAGTAATGAAATCCTGGAGAAAGGAGATTGTAGATGAGAGTATAGACGCTTTGAAAGAGGAATACAGAAGTGAGATTTTTCCTGCAGATACAGGTTCCGATGAACTTCTTACCCTTACAACAGCCACTCTTTTTCCCTGTATTATCAATGAAAAAGATGATTCAACCTGGATATTGAGTCAGCCTAATGAAATTAATACTTCTGAACTCGGGGCAGGAGGTTTTCTCAGAACTGGAAAGATCTGGGGAGATGTATTCTGGCAGCTTGAACTTCCTGAAGGGGAGATCCTTTCTGACTATTTTAACAATCCCGATGCTCTTATGGATAAAATTCTCTCGGGTTACAGGGTCACCAGAAACGTGGGTTCAGCAGAAGTCAGGATTAACAGTTTCGGTCCGAATCGTGAGACTTCAAGTCATACCGACCGCTGGGGAAGAAAGTGGATACGGGGAAAGTGGGAATTGGCTTTTGCTGATTATATGGCAGTATTATATGCATTGCCCACACCTTCCGGAGCTGTGGGAATCCTGAATTTTATCTCTAAATCCGAGACCTATGCCTATGACAGTGACTTCAGAGAGATGACAGATTTTTTCTATGTCTCCTATTATGCAGACTTCCGGCAATGGGAGAGTTTTATAAATTCTGAAGAACTTCGTCCTGGAATCTTTGACAATACAATTTTTGACTATCAGCTTGGAGAAAAAGTTCAGTTAAGAACACACAGTTTTGACCTTGTTTATGACGACGGATTGCTGGGGATTAAACACAAATCAAAGATGTACGTAATTCCCTCATTTTTCAAATCTGCCGGGGACCCGGGCTGGGACATTTCCAGAGTCTTTATTTATGAAGAAGATAAAAGTGATAACTTTATAGCCATGGAGAAATCCTTTCGTCCTTTTGATGAGCATGATGCAGAAAGCATGAAGACCTGGGATACTCTTGTTGAGAAAAAGTATCCATACAACAGCGATTCCATTGTTTCCAAAGGGAATACCTATATCTACGAAACTGCGGATCTGCAGGGAAGCCGGAATAATGATCCGAACAGCCGTTTTCTTTGGACATATACTGTAGCCAGGGATGGAGAGCAAAAAGAATCCGCCATGCAGACTGCCCTGAAAAAGATCAGAAACGGTTTTACTTTAAACAGTACCGAGAAACGTGCAGCTCTTTACGGTACGGGTATCAGTATTGATGAATCCAGTTATACAAAACTGAATGAATTAACAATCTTTCAGGCCATTGCCCTTGATGATGAGGACACTCTGAAGAAATTCATAGCAGACTCAATAGACCTTGAAAAAAGAAATGATGAGGGTAAGACCCCTCTGGCTGCTGCCCTCAGTCTGGCACAGGACAGTTCGGTATCACTTCTCCTTGAAGCAGGAGTAGAGATTAATACCCGGGATAAAAATGAGGCAAGTCCAATTCTGACCGCCCTGAGGAATATGCCGGAAACTGTGTCTGAAACTCTGCTGAATATGGGTGCAGATCCTGATGTTCGAGATAGGGATGGTTACACTCCCCTTATGGTGGCCTGTCAGAATGAAATGGGGGCTGTCGCCTCTGTTATCATGGGGATGGGAGTCCCTCTTGAACCAGTAAATGGTTTAGGGAGAAGCGCACTTTACTATGCCTGTACAAATCATCTTGATGATCTGGCAGTCAGAATGATCCGTAAAGGAGCCCCTGTAAGCCTGGAAGATGATGCTGATTATACCCTCTTTTTAACCGCGATTAAGAATTCTTCAGAAGAAGTGGTCAAACTTCTCATGGAGAAGGGGACAAGGCTGGAAGGAAAGACTTCCCATGACTGGACTCCTCTGATGATGGCTCTCCGATACAATAAACCCGCAGTGACAATGAAACTTATTGATACGGCGGATTATCTTGAAGCAAAAACCAGTGATGGCTGGACTGTTCTCCATATGGCTGTCCGTTATGGTAATCTGGATTCTGTTAAGGCTCTTATTGAGAAGGGTTCTGATATTGATGCCAGAAAACCGAACAAAGCAGATATCCTGATGCTCTCACTCTACAATGAGGAGAACCGGGATGTTGCTGATTATCTGATGGAAGAGTTTGAGCTTGATTATGACATTGTTGATACAACAAACTGGTCAACACTTATGATAGCTCTCCGCTATGGAACTGAGAAGCAGGCAAGACAGGTATATCTGCGCACTTCCATTAAAGGCGGGACTACTGAAAGCGGCTGGACTCCTCTGATGTTTGCAGTCAGAAATGGACATGACTCCTTGATCAAACCATTGCTGGAGGATGGAAATCCGCTGGATGCTGTAAATGATGATGGTCTGACTGCGCTGCATCTGGCCGCAGGATATTCGGATCTGGATACTACCCGTCTTCTTGTGGAAAATGGTGCAGATATCAATGCTGTGGACAATAACAATTATACATCCATGATGCAGGCTGCAAGAAAAGGAAAGCAGGAGTCTGCTGCCTATCTTCTGAATATGGGTTCTGATACTGATATTGTAAGTGATACCGGTTGGACTGCCCTTATGCTTGCTCTCCGTTACTGTGATCCTGTCCTTGCTGAAGCCATGCTTTACAAGGGAGCATCAGTAAATATTTCCAGAACTGAATCTGAATGGTCGGATCTGCACCTGGCTGTCCGCTATAGTTCACAGAAAGTTGGAAATCTGCTGATGGAGAGAGGTGCTGAACCTAATGCTCAAACAGATCGTAATACAACGCCTCTTCATCTGGCAGCTGAGTATAATGAAGGTCTTGTATCCGGTCTGCTGATGATCGGAGCCGATCCGGATTTGCAGAATGATTCAGGGGAGACTCCTATACATGTAGCAGTAGAAGAGCTGAAAGAAGAAGCTGTACGTGAGCTGTTGCTTGGTGGAGCCAGATCTGATATTGAAAATAATGATGGAAAAACAGCCAGTGAGCTTGCGCAGGATAAGGGTTCTCTGAAGAAACTGTTTTAAACTTTGACAAGTTATATGAATCATAGTATATTCAAGAAAACCTATATAAGGATGTCGTTTTGAATATACTATCGACTATTGTCATTGTTATTGCATTGTATTTCGGGTTTCAGTATTTTATGATTTTCAAAATGAAACAGAAAAAGGGGAAAGCCGCTCCTGAACTTTCAGGTTCCTACGGCAAGGCAGTAAAGAACAGCAAAACATCTCTTTTCTATTTTTACAGTCCATCCTGCGGTGCCTGCCGCAGCATGACACCCCTTGTTGAGGACTACACAAAAAATAATCCCCGATGTTTCAAGGTGGATGTCTCTAAAGATATGGAGACCGCCAGAGCCTTTGGAATCATGGGAACACCCTCCACCGTACTTGTTGAAAACGGGTTAATAACTGATTTTATCGTAGGTCCCAAGCCTGCCGGTGATTTTACCCGGCTTCTTGAAATGACAAGATCATGATTGACAATTTCTCCGTATCCCATGATTCTTAATATCAACAATCCGGGATTCGGGGAAATTATGAAAGAAACTATCAAGCTTCTCAATAACAGAAAATCTCTAAGAAGCTATGCCCGTAAAGAGGTCAGCAGAGAGATTAAAGATGAGATAATTCATGCAGCCATGAGAGCACCCACTGCAGGGAATATGATGCTCTACTCCATGCTGGAAGTTGAGAATCAGTCAATAAAAGAACGACTTGTGATTTCCTGTGATCATCAGCCTTTTATTGCTAAATCTCCCTTTGTTCTTATCTTTCTGGCAGATTACCAGAGGACCTTTGATCATTTCATGCATTCAGGAGTCGAGGAATACTGCAGAAGGGAAAGAAAAACAGTACGGACACCGGCTGAGGGTGATTTCCTGCTGGCCTGTAATGATGCCCTTATTGCTGCACAGAATTCTGTTGTTGCCGCCGAATCTCTGGGTCTGGGATCCTGTTATATCGGGGATATAATGGAGAATTATGAGATCCACCGTGAAATGTTCAATCTGCCCGATTATGTTTTTCCTGTAACCATGATCTGCTATGGTTATCCAAAAGACGGATATGCAGAAAAGGAGCCTATGATCCGTTTTGAGCAGGAGTTTGTCCACTTTAAAGACAGTTACAGACAGCTTGATGCAGATGATTTTAAGAAAATGTATGATCCCTTTGAGAAAAAGCTCTTTAAGAATGTGCAATATAAAAATCATGCCGACAATCTGGGACAGCATATGTATTCCCGAAAATTTGACAGTGATTTTTCCAGAGAGATGTCCCGATCCGTAAAAGCTGCCCTGAGCTTATGGCGATCAGAGGACGCCAAGTTGGATATTGAGAGGTAGGGAGCGATTTCTCCGGGGGGATTATATGGTGCTTCTAAATCCTCATTGTTAAATTAAATGCCCGGTGAATCCTGCATCCAGCAGGGAGCTGTAGGCTTCCATGATCTCCTGGGGGACCTTCTGCTTTATCTGAAATCCCCTTGCAGGATATTCAATAATCCTCTGTAGATCACCGGTCATAATATTAATAAGTTCATCCTTGCTGACATCATTATTGGGATAGTCATCAAAGTTGATTGGAGGGGAGGTTATCTTCAGTTTTTTACCAGGCCAATGGACCTTGATAGTCGCAAAAGCCCGGCGTTCCATATAGGGTTTCTGTACGGCAAGTATGTTCTGATGAGGAATCCCTTTTTCTTTCAGAATAATTTCTGACAGCAGAACATTTTCTCCTGTATTTTCAGCATGGCATTCCAGAATCATTCTATCCCGTGGTACTCCTGCAGCTTCAGCGCGATCAGCAAACATTTCGGCTTCACTTTTTCCCCAACCCGTCTCCAGCATATCGCCATGGTGGGCCATTCCTCCTGAAAACAGGATATACGGCGCCAGATCTTTCAAGAATAATGACGCAGCATAGTCCGCAACTCTGAGATCATGACTGCACAGTACAAAGATAAGGTCTGATTTCTCAATATCATGATTGATATGGTGGAAATCCCAGAGTCTGCGGGCGGCATCTTCAATTTGTTTTGTCATTTACTACTCATGTTCTCCAGTCTTTTATATACCTTAATCAGGAAACGGGGGATATGGAAGGGGCCTTTGAAGTGATTGCCCTTGAGTTCCACCTGAACAGATCCGTCTCTTCTCAGATAACCGAACCACTCTCCTGCCTCTCTATCCGGAAAATGTGCCCAGGTATAATCATGAATCTTGTCAAACCAGTCCAGATATTTCTGTTCACCGGTCATATCATATGCCTGTAGAAAGGCAATAACAGCCTCACAGTGAGGCCACCAGTATTTCATATCCCATTCAACTTGTGCCGGATGTTTACCATCAACATCGACAAAAGAGAATATTCCTCCGAATTTCTCATCCCAACCCCTTTCAATAGACCACTCTATTATGGGAAGTGTTCTTTTCAGCAGAGCATCATCACCCCTGTATTCGGCTTCTTCAAAGATAAACCAGGCTGTTTCTATGGCATGACCGGGATTCACACAGCGTCCTTCGGGACCTTCTGTTCTCTCACCGTCGGGACCTACTGTTTCCAGTAATACCTTCAATTCCGGTTTTACAAAATATCGGAAGAGTTCGTCTATCTGTCTGTCAATTCTCTGTGTGTATTCTTCTGCACGATCGGGGTCCGCCTGTCTCAGGATCTGACAGAGGCTTATCATCATCATGGTCATGGAGTGGCCACGCATTGATCTGACCTCAGGATCTATTTTTGCTTCCAATGTTCCTGATGCAGAAAGTCGGTTGATCAATGCATACAGATCACGGGCTTCTTCAAGTGCTTTGCTATCCCCTGATATTTCTGAATAGGCAGCAAGACCGATTGCTGCAAAAACTTCAGAGAAAAGATAGCGACGCATTACAAGTCCTTCACCCTCTCTGGTCGTTTCAAAATACATGCGTCCGTCTTCGGCCCTCCGGAGCTTTTCCCGGATAAAACGGATTCCGTTTTCAGCAATCTTCAGCCACTCTTCTTTCTGTTCAATCTCCTTATAGAGGGTGGAGAATACCCAGACAGCACGGCCCTGAACCCAGCCGCCTTTATCAGTAGAGAGGGGCTGACCTTCTCTATCCAGAAAATCCATAAATCCGCCGTGTTCCCAGTCTACAGAATTATTCTGCCAGAAGGGGACTACATCATCTATGAGTTCTTTATAATAAAAATCTTTCAGTTCATTGATTTTATTCTTTGTCATTTTTATTCCTTTAACCTTTCCAGTTCTGTGCAGCCTCATACATGGCCACAATATTATCAGTGGGTATATCCACCTGAAAGTTATGTGTCGGACCGAGTATGAATCCGCCCCCCCTCATATCATCAAGCAGCCTCCATACAGCTTCTCTTACTTCCGAGGGGCTGCCGTGGGGCAGTAGCTCCTGTTCATCGATCCCTCCTGAGAAACAGAGTCTGTCACCGAACTCTTTCTTCAACTCCTCAGGAATCATTCCGGCAGCCTTTACCTGCAGCGGATCAAGTACATCCACTCCTGTCTCTATCAAATCAGGAATCAGGTCTCTTACGGCACCGCAGCTGTGCTGGTAATAGCGGGCACCCTCAGCCTTGGCAATATCAGCCATGGCTTTCAGGGGCGGCTGTATGAACTCTCTCCAGGGCTCGGGGCCCATCAGTAATCCCTGTTGAGTTCCGAAGTCATCTCCCAATCGGAAAAAATCTATTTTACCCTTGGCGGCAGCCATCATTTTTTTAATAAAAGGGAGCTGGAATTCCAGAATACGGTCTATGAGAGCCTGGTAGAATTCCTTATTGATATAGAGATCCATAAGGCTCCGCTCTACACCTATAAGGGACTGTATGGGATATTGAAGAATTCCAGGGGAACTGAATCCGGGAGCTGTCATAATTGCAAAGTCTTTATAACTGTCACAGTCTCTGCTTAGATTTGTGAAGTCCCACCATGAAAGATCCGGCAAGGGCCAGTTTTTTGCATCTTCAGGAGATTCCAATTTTTCCATGGGCAGATCTTTTTCATTCCAATATCCTGCCTTGTCTTCGAATTCCGTATACTCCCAGGACACTCCCCAGTAATCTCTTTTTTCTGTATCGGAAATCTGAAGATTCGAGCCGATATATTCAGGTCCGACCCAACGGAAATCAATACCGAATGAGCTATAGAGCTCTTCAATATCTTCTATTTGAAGATCTTTCAGCAGTCTGCTTCTGACCTCAGGGACATCTCTGTACATAAGGGGAACCCTGTCTGCTTCTTCATGTGCCAGGGCCGCAAATACTCTTTCTCTGGAGGTCATCCTTTTATTACCTTCTCTTTTTTAAGAAGTTCTGTTATTTCTTCATCACTGTAATTACCGTTTTTCTGCCAGGCATTCAGATCAAGTTCCTGAAAATGGACTACTTTTTCATTTTTACTGACCTCAATGATTTCATCCAGATGGCTGTTCATGGCATCTTTTTCTTCTGTTTTTGTAATTTTATCCTGAAAGATCGGAAAGGCTTTATTTCTATAGGGCTTGGGGATATAGTCATCCAGTTTAATAAAATCACCATTTACCACAGTACCCGGCATTCCCCAGAGCTCTTCTTTTTCAACTAGAGCATCGTGTAATCTGACTTTGTGGCTGATCAGTTCTTCATTCATCGGAAGGACCATCAGGTTTCGGCATTCACCGGGATCATTGTTCAGATCAAAGAGCTCTTCCCGGCCGCCGCCGAAATAATAGTTGTATTTATATTGCTTATCCCTCAGGCTGATCCAGCGCCTGTTACCCGTAGAATATTCCACATACTGATATTCACGGTCCTTCTCAGCATTCCCTGATATAAGACTCTCACCCGGCAGGTCATGATCTCCCGGATATTCCAATTCGGCAGCATCCAGTATTGTGGGGTACAGATCGTTCAGATCAACCAGTTCATCATTGATCATACCGGCTTTAACTCTTCCCGGAAAATGGATGATCATCGGGATCTTCGAACAGCTGTCATAGGGAAGCCACTTCTGGTAAGTACCATGATCTCCCAGCATCTCTCCATGATCACTTGTTAAAATGATCATGGTATTATCTAGTTGTCCACTCTCTTCCAGTGATTCAATAATACGTCCCAGATTGCTGTCAATGTGGCTGACTGCAGCATAATAGAGTTCTCTCATTCGTCTGAGATAAGCCTTGTCGGGAATGTCTCCCAGCAATTTGTTCTCTTCGGCAAGAGGGCTTGTTTCCGTCTCCGATTCGTAGGCTTCAGGAAGATCTGCGTCTTTGTATAGATCAGCATATTCGGGTGGAACATCAAAAGGCGGGTGGGGTGCTATCCAGCCCAGTTTCAGCATCCAGGGATGTCTTCCTTTGTTTGTATCAATGAAATCAATGGCTCTGTCGGCAACCCATGTGGTTCCGTGATGTTCATCTGGTATCTGTGACTGTTGGGGAACCATATATAAAAGATTCCTTACTCCATGGATATTTTTTATATGTCCCAGTCCCTGTTCTTTGAGGTAGATGAGGTAGTCATCCTGTTCTCTGAAAGCGGGTACTTCCTGCATCAACTCCATATTGAGATAACCGTTATGTCTTCGGGGCGGGTAGAAGTGGTTTTTTCCTATGGTTCTTGTCTCATAGCCGTTATCAGAGAGAATTTCCGGAAATGTGGGGAGTCCCGGAGGCATTCCGAACCCCCAGCAGTTATCCGGATATCCATGATATCTGGCGGGGAGTCCTGTCAACAGGTTATGCCGGGCAGGCATACAGATAGGGTTTGGTGAATACGCGTTTTTATACAGCCTTCCGCCGGCAGCAAGTCTATCCATATGCGGTGTGTGCATGAACTCGGCACCTGCCGCTCTGATTGTATCCCATCGCTGCTGATCGGTCATTATCAGAAGAATATTTGGTCTGTTATCTTTCTTTTTTAACTGATCAACCCTGTACTGATGACTGACTGATGAGGACATAGCCTGTTTTTCTTTGTACTCCATAAATATCTCCTTTTTTTAACTAGAATTGACGTGACATAACCAGAAGTGCTTTTCTAAGTCCATTCTGAACGGATTTTCGAGCTGCCTGTTCGGCTGCATCGGGATCTTTTTCCTGTATTGCCTTGTAAATCATGCTGTGCTGATTGAATGTATCTTCAAAGCTGCTTCTGTCTATCAGGTTTGCCTGTTTTTCTTCATTCACCAGATAGATCCTGTCAGCTATATACAGAACCTTCTCCAGGATCAGATCATGCTGCTGTTTCATATGGGGATTTCTGGCTCCCCTGGCTATGATTCTGTGAAATTCAAGATCTATTTTGGAGAAGGTTGCCTGATCAAAATTATTGAGGTTTTCTTTCATTGCCTCAAGATTCATCTCCAGATAATAGAGCTGGGAGACATCCATCCTCTGGGTAAAAAGCCTGGCCAGCATCCCGTCCAGGGCTTCTCTGTAGTTATAGAGATCAATTATATCCTGCTCGTTATACTCTTTAATCTGGTAGCCGTTTTTTCCAGTACGTTCGATAAAGCCCTCATGGATCAGCTGCTGTACAGCTTCCCTGACAGGTATACGGGATTTATTAAGCTGTTCTGCCAGGAATATTTCTGTGATTCGCTGTCCTGGGAGTATATGTCCTTCCAGGACCAGATCTTTCAGTTTCTCATAGGATGTCTTCTCTACTGATTGATCTATACTCATGACAACCTTTCCTCCAAAGCCTTCCTGCATTCCGGGTATAGGGAATCATCTGTCTGGTGCATCCATATAATCAGTTTCTCTCTTAACCTGGCTTCACTTTGAGAATATTCAATATTCCTGGATAGGTTGATATTTTCAGACAGATCTTTTTCCAGATCATATAATTCCCACTTATCACTACGGTTCCAGATGAGTTTCAGTTGATTATCAGTGACCATTCTCCAATCGGTTTCTTTATGAAACTGCCCAAGAGGTTTTTGCTCTGAAAATAGATAGGTCTCTCTGTCATCAGGGGCTTTTTCCAGAAGCCAGGGGCTCAGGTCAGTACCTTCATAGCTGTCAGGAACAGAAAAATTATTCTGAGTGAGAATAGTAGGAGCAATATCCAGCAGAGTCGCCGCTGTTTCACTTCTCTGTCCCTGAGCCAGCCATGGGGCAGAAAAGAGGAGAGGAACACGCAGAGATTCCTCATAGGCCTGCATCTTATGCCATAAACCATGACTGCCCAGCATTTCTCCATGATCGCTTGTATAGATTATCAAAGTGTCTTCCAACACTCCCTGTTCATCCAGTTCATTAATCAGTCTGCCGATCTGGTGATCAATATAGGAAACAAATCCGTAGTACACGGCCATACTTTTTTTCCATGATTTCCAGTCATTGCCGTGATCTTTCCACAGTTGTCTGTAAAAACTTGTCTCCTTGCAATCCGGTTCGCCGTCGGAGGGGTGGAAGTTCTCGGGTTCTTCAATATCTTCCTCGTTATACATGGAGTACCAGGGTTCGGGAATCATGAATGGAGGATGAGGGCCGTTGAAGCCGCATCCAATAAAAAATGGTTTATCCCCGGGGCGTTCTTGCAGGTAATTCAGAGCAATATCCGTAATCCAGGCATCATTGTACTCTTCACCCTTCAGGGGGCTGACTTTTGTATGGGGGATGGACATGGGAGGCTGTCTGTGTGATCGAACTTCAAAATCATTCAGGGACCAGCCCCTTTCTGGGAGATTCTGTTTTTTCAGCCAATCTGTATACTGTTTATTGTCACATCCATAAGAATTGTCAAACCAGTCAGGCAGAATATCGTTCCCCAGATGCCATTTACCTGCGTAGCCTGTGTAATAACCACACTCTTTAAAAGGTTTTGTCAGCAATGGGTCTTCACGGAGGGACGTTGAATTGAGCATCATATCTGTTTCAACTCCCCATGCAAGATCATCACGTGCCCCGAGATCTTCCTCTTCAAGAATCCCCCTTGCCTGATGGGGATAGAGGCTTGTAAATAATGAGCATCTTGCTGGTCCGCATAGTGGTGCGGGAGACAGGGCTTTATCAAAATGTACCCCCCTCCTGAATAGCTTATCCATATGGGGAGTCTGAACAATCCCGTTTCCTCTGAAACTCATGGCTGACTGTCGATGCTGATCAGAAATAATAAGAAGGACGTTCTTGTTGTCCATAATTGCCTCCGGAGTTCTCTTTGTATCCCATTGTATACCGATGTATAAATAAATCAAGAAAAAACTTGACAATCTTTGAAAATAGGCAATAGACTGGTATACAAGATTGAATTATGAAAAAAATCAGTCCCGGTAAATCCGGAAACTGTATTCAGGAGAAGTAAATGTCCAGATATAAATTGAAAGATATAACAGGTGTAATTCCTGCATTAATAACTCCCTTTTCAAAAGATGAGTCTATTAATGAGAAAGGATTAAGAGATCTTGTTGAACATCTGATTAAGAAAGGAGTCAACGGCCTATATTTAACAGGTAGTACGGGTGAAGGTTTTCTGATGACTCCGGATGAGAGAAAACAGGTCGTCACCATGGTTGTAGATCAGGTAGATGGTCGTATTCCTTTAATGGTTCATGTAGGTGCCATCGGTACCAGGATCTCTATCGAACTGGCTCAGCATGCCGAAAAGGCCGGTGCGGATGTGATTTCATCTGTTCCACCATTTTACTGGAAGTTTTCAGATGACAGTATATATAAGTACTATAAGGAGATAACCGCTTCCACTAAGCTTCCTATGGTTGTGTATAACATTCCCCTTGCAGGACTTGTCGGATTTGATCAGATCAAGAGATTTGCCGAAATTGATGGTGTTGAGGGAATAAAATTCACAGCTACAACCCACTTTGAAATCATGAGAATGAAAGAGGAGATCGGTAAAGATTTTATGATCTATTCCGGTTGTGATGAAATGTCCCTCTCTGGACTCTCCTTCGGAGCGGATGGTTTGATTGGATCATTCTATAACCTGATGCCTGAAGTCTTTATCAGGATATATAAGGCAATGAAAGCTAAGGATTATAAATCTGCCGAAGAGCAGCAGATGGTAGCCAATGCATTGATTGTTCATTGTACAACAGGAAATTACGTAGGTATGATGAAACGGGCTCTGACCTGGATGGGGATTGATGGAGGATATTGCCGAAGTCCTTTTATCAATATCACGAAGTCAGAAGAAGAACAGCTGAAAAAAGATTTTAAAAAGATAAAAGAAGAATACAAGATTGAAGGCATCGACTTCCTGGAGTGCCTTTAAATCATGACTCGCCCCAATGTTCTCTGGATAGGTGCAGACCAGCTGAGGTTTGATACTTTGTCATCCAATGGAAACCCTTATTGCCGGACTCCCCATCTCGATACACTGGCGGAAGAGGGTGTTCATTTTGACAGGGCCTACACAACCTGCAGTCTCTGTTCTCCTGCCAGAGCATCCATGCTGACGGGCTTATATGCCTTTAAACATGGAATGGGTACCAATTGTGATATGTATCATTTTTTGGCTCCGGAACTCACAGATCCGTCTCAGCTGCTGCATCATCACTTCAAAAATGAGGGATATAGATGTGCTTTTGCCGGAAAATGGCATGTAGGTACAGAGAAAGGGCCGGGAGATTATGGCTTTGAAGGAATGAGTTTGCCAGGATATGGAAACATCCGTGAGAATGAAGAGTTTAAAGATTACCTGAAGGATAAGGGTCTTGAATATAAACCTGTTCCTGAAATCTTTTTGAACCCCGATAAGCAAACTCTGGTAACAGGTCGCTGGGGAGGTCCTCAGGAATCTACCCCTTCCCATTATCTGGCAGATAGAACAATTGAAATGATGGATGACTATTCTGGTAAAGATGAACCATTTTTTATTACATGTCAGTTCTGGGGACCTCATGGTCCGCATATGCCCTCGGATGAGTTTTATGGCCTTCATGATCCCGGGAAAATTGAGCCCTGGAAAAACTTTAAGGATGATCTTGATTCTAAACCTCGGAGAATAAAGAGGGAAAGGGATGATTTTTACAGAGATTATCCGGATGACTGGAGCAAGGCATCTGAAATTGTTGCCCGTTATTATGACTGTACCGCCATGCTGGATTTTGAAGTCGGTAGAATGCTCTCATGGATGGAAGAAAATAACATTCTTGATAATACAATTATAGTTTTTTCGACTGATCACGGTGATATGACTGCTTCTCATGGAGGTCTGCAGGATAAAGGTCTTCTTTATGAAGAAACACAGCATATTCCTCTGATGTTTTACTGGAAAGGTCATCTTCATAGGGGGGCGCGTAAAGATTTAGCCCTCAATATGGATATCATACCCACTCTGATGGATCTCTGTTCCATTCCAATTCCTCAGAATCTTGACGGTATTTCTCTTCAATCTGCTCTGTACAATGAAGAGGGCAGAGAACAGAGGGAAGAAGTACTTCAGGAATTTCATGGACTTCGTTTTCTTTATTCTCAGCGGGCTATGGTCAGCGATGACAATTGGAAATATATTTTTACTCCCGGTGATTATGATGAGGTTTATGACCTGAATCAGGATCCTGATGAGTTGAATAATCTGATTGATAATCCTGCCGCCCAGGACAAGATTGAAGAGCTTCGAAATCGCTTGAGAAAGGTGACTGCTCAGTCCGGTGATCCTCTCAAAGATTGTGTAAGCAAGTTTTTCGGTGTCTGGCGTACAGGCTCCGGTCAGATTGATGCCACATCATTTTTTGATGATTCCCTGACTGCCGGTCTGAAGGGGGAAACAGGTGTCTGAAAAACCGAATATCATTTTACTTTATTGTGATCAGCTCAATGCCCGTCTCCTTGGATTCAATGGGAACAAAGATATTAAAACCCCTAATCTGGATGCCCTTGCCGAAAGGTCTTTTGTTTTTGATAACGCCTACTGTAATAATCCAATCTGTACTCCCAGCAGAATGAGTCTGCTTTCGGGTCAATATGCATCCACACATGGATACTATGGTCTCTATGGCGAAGAGCCTCATCCCCTGACCAGTATGTTTAAAACTTTTTCTGAACAGGGATATAGATGCGGTGCACTGGGGAAACTTCATACACCCCGTTACTGGGTGGAAAAAGATGCAGATTATGTATATGACGAGTTTCTGGAGTTTCCCAAGTATCTGGAAGGGGCAGGGCTGTATGAAGACAATGACAACCGTTTTTATGAGGGTGTTGTTACAGGTAAACCTTCAAAACTCCCTTATGAACACAGTTGTGAATCTGCTCTTGCCAAACTGACTCTTCGCTTTGTGAATCAGAATGTAGAGAAAAATGAAAAGGTAAAAGCCGACGAGCCCTGGTTTGCCTGGGTCAGTTTTGCAAGACCTCATCAGCCCTATACACCTTCCGAGCCTTTTGCTTCTCTCTATCCTGCTGAGTCTGTTTTCCTCCCCCCTGTGGATGATTGTGAAAAAGACTCTGTGAAAAATCAGAGATCTGTTGTGGAAGAAGAAAAACTCAGAGAGTGTGTTTCATCTTATATGGGTCTGATTTCCCAGATAGATCATAGCATCGGTCTGATTCTGAAAGGTCTGGAAGATTCCGGGCAGCTGGAGAATACGATTCTTGCGTTTACAACAGATCATGGTGATTTTGCAGGAGAACATGGACTCTACTCAAAAATCGGAGGTATCAGCTACAAGGCTGTTACAAAGGTCCCTCTTTTCTTCTGTGATTTCCGGAACAAAATAAATGGACGCTCTGATGAACTTATAGAATCTGTAGATGTTTTTCCGACAATTTGTGATATGGCCGGCCTGGAGACACCGAATACTATTCAGGGATTTTCCTTCCATAAGCATATAAACGGCAAAGATCAGAAGAAGAGAAGTTCTGCACTGACAGAAAATATTCATAGAAAAGCCCTGGCAACCAGGGAGTATCGCTATATCTCTAATTTAGAGAATGAAAAAGATGAGCTCTATGACCTGATAAATGATCCCTGGGAGCACAATAACCTGATTGATAATGAAGGGTATAAAGACAAGGTTGCCGAGATGTCCAGACTGCTGTTAAAGAGACTGTCTCAGGCCAGAAAACCATATAACAGCTTGAATGGTTTCTGGTATCACCACCAATACGATGATGATGGCAGAATGGATACAAAAAATAATGCTGAGCCAGGAGCCCAGTGGTAAACATGTACATTATTTTCTGCTTTTGCAGAAGAATTGTAAATAAAGAGGATTGCAGCGCTTCAATAACTGCAATTTGAATTGATTTAATTTAGGAGGATTCTTATGAAGAAAGTGCTCAGTGTTGTATTACTGACCATTCTTATGACTGCCATGGCTTTTGCAGCAGGTGGTCAGGAAGAGTCTGCAGGTTCATCTGCAGATATGGGAAATATGGATTATGCCCTTGAACAAGTCGGCCCTATAACAGGTAGTCCCTTAAGTGATATCCGTGTCAGACAGGCAATTGGATATGCGATTGATATGGATGCCGTTTGTGCCAGTCTTTTTGAAGGAAAAGCCGTTCCTGCAGACAGCCTCATTGAAAATGGTCCCTGGAAAGCAACGGGACTGGATCGATATAAATATGATCCTGAAAAAGCCAAGGCTCTTCTGGCAGCAGCCGGTTGGGATTCTGATTATGTCCTGGATGTTGTTTATTACTATGGCGATCAGCTTACAGTAGATCTTATGACAGTAATGCAGGCATACCTTGGTGAAGTAGGAATGCAGATGACCTTCAGACGTGTGACAGGTGATGTTGCCAGTCAGCTCTGGGTTTCTCCTGCCAATCAGGAAATCGGACCTGCAGAAGTAGACTGGGACATTGCCTATGGTGCCATCGGTTCTGCTGTTCTTGGTGGATTCTTCGGCCGTTTTACTTCTACCGCTGCCAACAATTCTCATACCCCTACAGATGTAAAATATGATGCTCTGGTTGATGCTACCCGTTCTACTGCGGATGTTGCTAAACAGATGGCTGCATACAATGCACTGTCCAAATATGAAAATAAAGCTCTGTATGGCCTTCCTCTCTATTACCAGCAGGTTTTCGTTGCTGAAAGTAAACGCGTTGACAGAAAAGGTATACCCTATGGAAACGAGCAGTTTGCTTACAACTGGAGAATCATTGACTGGGATGTTACACCCGATAAAAATGGTGAAAGAACCCTTTATATGAACTCCGGACCCACTGAGTTCTTCCAGCATACATTTGTAAATCCCGGCCTTATGAGCACTAATAAACTGATCTTTGATCGTCTGATCACAGCTGATGGGTCCCTCACTCCGTCTCAGGGACAGCTCGCTGAAGATTACTCTTTGAGTGCAGATGGTCTTACTTTGACCATGGATCTCAGAAATGGTGTGAAATGGCATGACGGTGTTGATTTTACTGCTGAAGATGTACAGTTTACAATTGAATATACCCTGAAGGTCCCCGGTATCAACCCCATTGTTGAAAAGACTTATGCCTCCATCGAAGGTGCTGAAGCCTATAAATCCGGATCAGCTGATTCTGTAAGCGGTATTCAGATTGACGGTGACAGAATTACAATTAAGTTTGCAAAACTTGATCCCGATGCAGTATTTTCTTTTTCACAGTGGCCTCCTCTTCCCAAGCACCTTCTTGAAGGTACTGATCCTGTAACTGCTCAGCAGAACTCCTACTGGCAGAAACCCCTGGGAACAGGACCATTCATGGTAGATGAAGTGAATATGAATGACTACTGTACCCTCGTTCCCTTTGATAAATACTGGGATAAAACAGGTACAGGAAATATTGAAAAAGTATTCCTGACACCCTCAATGGATTCCGATCCTAACCTGGTTGTAAATGCTGAAGCTGGTATGATTGATTACGCTTTTACTAAAGTAGTTGCTGATGTTCAGGCTATTGAATCCATGGATAACATGAAAATCATCCCTGTAGACATTCGCTACACAAGACTTCTTTACTTCAACAAATTTGATAGAAAATAATTAAATTGATTTTGGTTCAGGCAGGATGACTAGCAAAAAGGAAATCCTGCCTGTTTTTATCCCTTTTTTATAAATGAGTTTTAGACAAGCAGGTAGGTTTTATTGAAATGGCAGCTCCAGAAGATAATTTTATGAAAGATGAAAGGCCTAATGTACTGATGATCTGTGTTGATCATTGGCCGGGAGCTCTCCTGGGCTCTGCCGGTCATAAGGGTATCATGACGCCTACACTGGATCAGCTCTGTGATAACGGAATCCTATTTACTGAAGCCTATTCCTGTACTCCCACCTGCATTCCAGCCAGGCGTACTCTAATGACGGGTACCAGTGCCAAAACCCATGGAGACAGGACATTTCAGCAGACTTTAAGAATGCCCGAAGGGATTCCTACACTGGCTGAAACAATGAAATCTGCGGGTTACCAATGCAGTGCTGTAGGCAAACTTCATACATATCCTCAAAGAAACCGTCTAGGTTTTGATGAGGCTCTGATCTGTGAAGAGGGGAGGCATCATCTTGGCCTTGATCGTGATGATTATGAGTTATATCTGGCCGAGAATGGACAGCTCGGTGCTGAGTTAAGCCATGGAATGAGTGTTAATCAATATACAGTCAGACCCTGGCATCTGGATGAAAAATATCATCCCACTCACTGGATTACAAAAAATATGTGCCGCAGTATTCAGAGACGAAATCCTGAAAAACCGGGATTCTGGTATTGTTCCTATACGGCTCCCCATCCTCCCATTACACCTCTGCATGATTATCTTGATATGTACCGTGATATTGAAATGGATGAACCCTATACAGCCGAATGGGCCGAAAACTATGACGAACTGCCTTATGCCCTTAAAAATCAGATAAACAGGAAAAGAACTCCTACTGGTCCCAGGGCAATGGAACAGGCCAAAAAAGGGTTTTATGCCCAGTGTACTTATGTGGATCATCAGATCAGATTACTTCTGGGGACACTCTGGGAGGAGGGGCTTCTTGATAACACCATGATTATTTTTACCTGTGATCATGGAGATGCCCTGGGAAACCATAATCTCCTGGGTAAAAAGCAGATGTTTGAATCCACAGCAAAAATCCCCATGATATTTGTTCCACCTGCCGGAACCGATATGGAGGGACTAAAAAAAGATAATTTAGTCTGTCTACGTGATGTAATGCCTACGATACTGGAACAATGTAATATACAGCTTCCCGACTCAGTTGAAGGACAGTCGATGTTTTCTGAGAGCTCTCGAGCCTATCTCTATGGTGAACATGATGAGGGTGATACAGCTACCAGAATGATCAGACAGGGTGATTATAAACTCATCTACTTTCCAACGGGTAATAGAAGCTATCTATTTGACTTGAAAAATGATCCCTGTGAACTTAATAATCTGGAAGAACATGAAGAATTTTCTTCCATTCTGGAGGAGTTAAAATCACTGCTGGTAAAAGAGCTTTATGGTGATGATCTTAAATGGATAAAAAATGGAACATTAATTGGTCTTCCTGATAAGGAGTATCAAGTTTTTGCTGACAGAAACCTGAGTGCTCAGAGAGGGTGGAGGATATAAATAAGAATATTCACTTCGGAGTTTCCGGAGCTATAATAAAATGATTGATACTGAATATAAGGAGAAGAAAATTGCTGACGTTTATTCTTAGACGCTTACTGATTATCATTCCGATGATTATTGTAATAAGTTTTCTTGTATTTGCAGGAATTGAATTGACTCCTGGTGATGCTGTTTCTTACATGGTCAGCCCCGATATGCTGGCCGAACTGTCGCCGGAGGCTCTTGATTCAATGCGGGACAGTCTGGGATTGAATGATCCCTTCATCGTCCGTTATTTCAACTGGGCCGAAGGGGTCTTCAAGGGAGATTTCGGCTATAGCCTGGCCAGCGGTGTACCTATCTCGGACATCGTATTTGACAGACTGCCCGCCACATTGGAGCTCTCTCTGGCTGCTCTGATATTATCATCAATATTCGGGAGTATTCTGGGAACTATCTCGGCTATCAAAAAAGGATCTTTAACGGATACGGTATTTACGATTGTAGGAATGATCGGAGTCTCCATTCCCCGGTTTTTCTTTGGACTGGTGGCTATCATGATCTTTTCATTGAAGCTGGGCTGGCTTCCCCATGGAGGCCGTCTGTTGCCTGGAATGGAGACATACTGGGACAGACTGCCCCATCTTATTTTACCAGCTCTTGTGCTGGCATTTACCCTGACTGCCGGTGTTATGCGTTATTCCCGGGCCAGTATGCTGGATGCCCTGAATAAGGAGTACATACGTACTGCCCGGAGCAAGGGACTTCCCGAATGGCGGGTCAACCTTGTTCATGGATTCCGTGTGGCTTTGACCCCTGTAATTGTTCTTGTCGGATTCCGTCTACCCATGCTTATAGGTGGAACAGTAGTCATCGAGAAAGTCTTTCAATGGCCGGGAGTCGGGAAGGAATTTGTGGATGCTGTGCAGTCGCAGAATCTGCCGCTGATTATGATGATCGCCCTGTTTACGGTCATGGCTGTTCTGGTTGCCAGTTTTCTGGTGGATCTGTTTACAGCCATGCTGGACCCGAGAATCAAGCTGGATTAGGGAAGGATATGAGAAAAACAAAACTTGATAAAAAAATGGATATCATGCGGGCCCGGGAAGAAGCCGGCCTGCTGAAAAGTGATGAGAAGAGCAGAACTGTAAAAAAGTTCAAGAGTAATAAACTTGCCGTTGCCGGGCTGATCATCTTTGGAATTATTATGATCATGACACTCCTGGCTCCTGTTTTTACACGTCATGATCCCATGAAAATAGATATTATGAATCGACTGGAATCACCTTCATCAGAGCATATCTTCGGTACTGATAAAACTGGACGTGATGTTTATGCAAGGGTTCTTTACGGTGGGAGAATCTCTATCTTTGTAGGTCTGGGTTCGGCTATCGGGTCGGCTCTGATCGGAGTGGCTCTTGGCTGCTATGCGGGATATAAGGGAGGTTGGCTGGATACCATCGTCATGAGAGCATCTGAGATGCTGATGTCTTTTCCCCGGATCATACTGGTTCTGCTGCTGGTCTCCATTGTAGGACCCAGTCTCTGGAATCTGATCTTTATTTTTATTATTTCGGGATGGGGGCCTATCTACAGGCAGACTCGTGCCAAGATGTTATCAATCCGGGAAGAAGAGTATGTTCAGGCATTAAATGCATTCGGTTTGAATGATCTTGTCATCTGTTACAAGCATATGCTGCCCAATGCTTTTGGTCCTATCATGGTAAATATAACTCTGAGTACGGCTATGTTTATTCTGCAGGAGACCTCATTGAGTTTCCTCGGTCTGGGTATCCCTTTGAACATTCCCACCTGGGGAAACATTCTCAATGTGGCTCAGGATATAACAGTACTGAAAGAATACTGGTGGATATGGCTCCCCGTAGGGATTGTCATTTCAATTTTTGTTCTCAGTGTCAATCTCATCGGAGATGGGCTTAGAGACAGTTCTGACCCATCACAACAAGGATAAGGAGGTTCGTTGATGAAAGATGATACAATCATAACTGTTGATGACCTGAAAACCTTCTTTTATACAAACAGCAGATGTAATAAAGCGGTTAACGGAGTCTCATTCAAGGTTCGAAAAGGAAGAACCCTCTGTGTTGTAGGAGAGTCGGGCTGTGGGAAAAGCGTAACAGCTTCCTCTATCATGCGCCTTCTTACAACTCTGTCCCGTATAGAAGACAGTGCCATTACCTATCACTCGGATAAGGGTGATGTCAGAATCGATCAGCTGAAGAAAAACGGGAAGGAGATGAGGATGCTCCGGGGCGGAGATATCTCCATGATTTTCCAGGACCCCATGACCGCCTTGAATCCGGTGTATTCTGTAGGCTTCCAGATAATGGAAAATCTGATCTATCATACGGATTTGTCTAAAAAGCAGGCCAGGGCTCGATCTGTAGAACTGCTGAAGCATATGGGAATTCCCATGCCGGAGCAGAGATTTCATGAATACCCCCATCAATTTTCAGGAGGAATGAGACAGAGGGCCATGATCGCCATGGCCATGAGCTGTAATCCCAAGGTGCTAATTGCAGATGAGCCGACAACGGCTCTGGATGTAACTATTCAGGCTCAGATTTTTGAGTTGATGGAAAAACTGAAAGATGAAAATGACACAGCCATTATGATGATTACCCATGATATGGGTGTTGTGGCAGAGCTGGCAGATGATGTTGTTGTCATGTATATGGGAAATATCGTGGAAGGGGGTACTATCGATCAGGTGCTCAGAAAGCCGGCTCATCCCTACACAAAGGCTCTACTGGAATCCATTCCCATCCTGGGAAAGGGGAAAGAGCAGGTCATTGAACCAATACGGGGAAATACCCCGGACCCTCTGAACCGTCCAAAGGGTTGTCAGTTTGCACCCCGTTGTGACTTTAAGACTGAAGCCTGTGAAGTAATGCCCGATGAAGAGTTTTTTGAAGGAGAACACAGGGTTCGATGCTGGAATTATAAGGAGGTACTGAAATAATGGTCAAAGATAAGGAAGTCCTCCTGAAATTAAGAGGAGTCAAGACATATTTTCCTGTAAAAAAGGGTGTGTTCAAACACACAGTCGGACATGTTAAGGCTGTTGACGGTGTAGATCTGGATGTTTATAAAGGTGAAACAATTGGCTTGGTAGGTGAGTCTGGATGTGGAAAAACCACATTGGGGAAATCAATTCTGCAGCTGGTGAAATCTTCAGAGGGCAGTATGGAATACAGTTTTGACGGAGAAGTCAGAGATCTGTGCGGGCTTTCAGAACAGGAGATGATGGATGCCCGGCAGAAATTGCAGATTGTTTTTCAGGATCCTCATTCCTCATTGAATCCTGCCTTTACCATATTCGGATCTCTCCAGGACCCTCTGAAAAGGTTCGGGATACAGAGTAAAGCTGAACGGAGGAAGATAATCGGAGACCTCCTTGAGGCTGTGAATCTCCGTCCCGAATATATGGATCGTTATCCCCATGAATTTTCCGGTGGTCAGAGACAGAGAATAGGTATTGCCCGGGCTCTGAGTGTCCAACCCGAACTTATTGTCTGTGATGAGGCAGTCTCAGCACTTGATGTTTCCATTCAGGCACAGGTTTTGAAACTGTTACAGAAGCTGAAAGATGAAAGAAATCTGACTTATATTTTCATAACCCATGATTTGAGTGTTGTTGAATATATCAGTGATAGAATTGCTGTTATGTATCTGGGTCGGATTGTTGAGCTTTCCCATGCGGAAGAGCTTTATTCCCATACACTGCATCCCTACACTAAAGCTCTATTATCAGCAATTCCTGTAGCGGATCTGGATAGAAAGACAGACAGAATCGTACTGCAGGGAGATGTGCCCAGTCCGGTTAATCCTCCTTCGGGCTGTCCTTTTCATCCCCGTTGTCCTCAGTGTAAGGATATCTGTAAAAAAGAAATTCCTGTTCTGAAAAAGTACAGTGTGAATGGTAAAGAACACTTTGGAAGCTGTCATTTGATAGAGGCTGATTTAGCTTGATTCACAGGAATCGAATTGTTAATTGATTGTTTATGCAGATTTTTAGAGCCGGGGATCCTGATGAAAAGATCCCCGGCTTTTTATTTACCGACGGGACATACGGAACGGCAAAGTCCACATTGCTTCGTATAGCCCAGGGGAGAGCTGCCGCCGTTCTCTTTCCTGTAATCGAGACAAAAATCTTTATTCACAGGAAGATAGGGCTCTCCCTGACCCGGCTCTCTGATAGCTCCGGAGGGGCATATTTTAATACATAGATTACATTTTATGCAGGGATCTGATGACAGGGGCTCATCAGCTGATAATTCAGCATTTGTCAGAATAGCCCCCAGTTGAACTTCCGGTCCATATTCCCCGGTAAGTATGATACCTATCCGGGAAATGAAACCAATACCCGCGGCCTGAGCAGCATGTCTGAGGGATATCCTTCCCTCAGAATCCTCTCTCTTTCGTATCGGGTAGAGTTTATAGGAACCTGTCACAGGAAAGGCTTTAAAGCCCTGCTTCTCGATATATCGTGATGTGGAATAAGCTGCATGCATCATCATATGCTTTGTCAGATCCTGAGAATAGGCCTGGGCGTCTTTATCCCGGCTCCTGGAGAACACATCCAGATGTTTAACACAGAATACCAGCACTGACCGGCAGTCAGGAAGCAGATCAAGGGGATGTTGACCGGGCAGAGAACCATCAAAGGCCTCAAGAGAAGCAATCCCCGCCTTATCGCTGAGAGTCAGGGCATATGTTTTTAATTCTTCAGAAGTCAAGTATCAGACCTGATCAGGTCCACCATCTTCTGAAAATCTTCCATGTTCATATCCGGTGGAATGGAATGATCTGTATGACAGATCCAGCCGCCTGTCTTAAACATTTCTTTACGGGTTTTCAGTTCCTCTTCCAGGGGCAGCCAGTCTTTACCCAGGAGGTGGGCATCTATATTGCCGTAAAAGGCCAGGCGATCCCTGTATTTTTCAACCATTGTTCTTATATCAAGCCCCGCTGAGGCCTGAAGGGGGTTCATGACCTTCACACCACAGTCAATCAGAGGCTCATAGAGCATCTCTGCATTTCCACAGCTGTGCATCCAGAAATCAATCCCTTCACTTTTAAGGAATTCTCCAAGTTTTTTTACAGAGGGCTGCAGTACATCCATCCACATATCAGGAGACATAAGAGGGGCGTTGCTGCCTCCCAGATCATCAACCATAAAATAACCATCCGGTCTCATGCCCTCTTTCAGACACTTTTTAAGTATATCCAATGTCAGGTTAAGATGAGTGTCAGCCATTTCACGGACCCAGTCCGGCTCCAGGGCAATATCCATCAGAAGATTGGAGAAATCTCTGTGACGCCAGGTCGCTTCCCAGGGGCCGTAGTTTTTGAAGAGAATGTACCGTTCTCTACTATTCACACTGTCAAATTTCTTTTTGGCTCCGGACCATGAGGGGTAGGGGAGGAAATGCTCAAAATAGTTGTGATCATCGATTCTTGCTGTATCATCTTCATCTAATACAAATCGGGGTTTAACCTCATTTTCCCAGGTTTCTCTGTCTTTTGTTTCAGTCGATACATAGTGAATGGAGCCGGATTTCTCCCAGGGCTTTTCGGCGGTATAGCCCCATCTGTCTGTATAAGTATAGTTCTCTCCGTCCCGGGAGAGTATCTTCTGTTCATAACGTGGTGAGGCATCCAGATACATGCATGCAATATCAAAATCAAAATAATCATCCACACTGGTTTTGCTTTTATCTGAAACATGAGGATAAATTTCAATATTTGATGGGAGGCCCTGATCTTTCCATATGGTTAAAGTGTCTGTCCAGAAGTCTTCATGAACTGGAATTCTATCCGGTTTCTGCCAATTAATTGCAGAAGCTACTCTTTCTCGGGATGTCATAAATATATCCTTATCAATATATGATTTAATTGAGTATATTATATAACATGTATACAAGAATTGTAAGAAACTATTACACCATAATATTAAAGAAAATCAGTTTTCACTAAGGTATCGGTTGATTTTTCTGTGGAGGTGATTTTCCACGAAACCCGCACCTTCCAAGTCTCTGTTTTTCAGATTATCAATTATTTTTTGATGTTCGATCTGAGTTTCTTCAGCGAGGTGCTTATCCATCATTTTATAAAACATATGACTGCTTCTCAGGTTTAGACGTTCAAAAAATGTTTTAAGAAGTTCATTTCCTGAAATACAGATAATATGATAATGGAATTCATAATGAACCTGTGCAAACTTCATCATATCGATAGGCTCCTGCAGGGTCAGAGAGTCCATCTCTTTTTTAAGTTTTTCCAGCCTCTTTATTTCTCTCTCACCCGCATTTTCACAGGCCTGCATGAAGGCAAGCCGTTCAAGTGCAGAGCGGACCTGCATGATCTCAACAAGATCCTGTGTTGTTTCAGTTTTTACATAGGTTCCGGATTTAGGTTTGATTACCACAAGGCCATCAAGCTCAAGGCGTTTCAGAACATCTCGAATAGGAGTGCGTGAGCAGTTGAACTCCTCAGCCAGTTTAATTTCAGATATTTTCTGTCCCGGTGTTATTGTTTCATTGAGTATTCTTGATCTGAGTTCCTGATAGATATCCGACATTGCCAAACCTTTATTTTTATTATTTGATAAATGTAACCTATTAAGCATAGTTTTACCAGATAATATACTGAACCCCTCCAGTGAGGAGGGGGGATACTTATCCTTTTACGGAACCCATCATAAATCCTTTTACAAAGTACTTTTGAATAAAAGGGTAGATACAGAGAATCGGCAGAGAGGTTATTACAATAACAGCCCCTTTTATGGATTCAGAAGGTAGTGGTTCATCATCCAGACTGCCTCCTATGTCTCCCAGTTGAGGAACTTCCAGTATCCGTTTAAGCAGATTCTGCATGGGATATAATTTCAGATCATTGATAAACATCTGTGCGTCAAACCAGGAATTCCAGTGCCATACGGCATAGAACAGAGAAATGGTTGCTACCGAGGGAAGGCAAAGGGGAAGAATGATTCTGAAAAATATGGATACATGGCTGCAACCGTCAATAATGGCTGCCTCTTCAAGACTGGCGGGAATCTGTTTGAAGAATGCAACCATCAGGAAGATATATTGAATATTCATCATCCATGGAAAGATTAGGGACCATAATGAATTAATCATCCCCAGATTTTTAATCAGTAGAAACTGCGGGATGATCTGTACAGGAAAGACCAGGCACATCACAAGCAGTATCTGTATGAATTTTCTGCCAGGTAAGTCGTCCTTTGATAATCCGTAGGCCATCGCTGTAGTGACGGAAATCTGTAGAAATGTTCCGACTATGGTTCTGAAGAACGTAATGCCGTATGCATTGTAGACCATCTTATTTTTCAGAATCATCTTGTACGAAGAAAAATCAAAATTATCGGGAATCAGGATCATCCCGGTACGGGTAAGATATTCCTGAGTGGAAACAAATGAAGACATCACTACCGACAAAAAGGGGACAAGAAAAATCAGTATCAGTAGAAACATCAGCAGAGTGTTGAATATACCGAAGGCCTTTTCTCCCCGGCTTAATAAAATATCGCTCATAGTATAACCTTCCTCAGCCGTAGAGACTGTGATTTGAGAATTTTTTTGCAACTGTATTGGACAGCAGTACCAGAGCCAGGGCCAGCAGTGATTTAAATAGACCAACTGCAGAAGCGAAAGAGGCCTGATTCTGCAGCAGGCCGACTCTGTAGACGTATGTATCAATGATATCAGATACTTCGTAAACAGCAGGTGAATACAGCAGCAGGGTCTCTTCAAAACCCTGATTCAGAACCACGGATATTCTAAGGAGAAACATTATGACCACCGCAAAGGAGATTGACGGCAGAGAAATATGGATGGTTTGAGTCCAGCGTCCTGCTCCATCTATACGGGATGCTTCATAAAGTTGAGGATCTATTCCTGACAGAGCTGCCAGATAGATGATTGTCCCCCAGCCTATATTTTTCCAGACAATGGCTGCGAGAAGAACACCTCTGAAACTTCTTGTATCTCCCAGATAGTATGCAGCTTCACCTCCAAATCTTCTGATCAATTCAGGGATGATTCCGCCCTGAAGTGAGAGAACATTGAACACAAGACCTGCCAGAACAACTGTTGATATGAAATAGGGCATATATGAGACGGTCTGTACGAATTTTTTGAAATAACTGTTCCTGATTTCGTTCATAAGAAGAGCGAGAATAACCGGAGCTCCAAACTCAAATATCATTCTGAGTCCGGCGAGTTTGAATGTATTTCCCAGGATATTCCAGAAATAGTGGGAGTTAACGAATTTTTTAAACTGGTATAAACCTACCCAGTCAGCCGCAATAATCTGTTCGATGGTGGCAAATGTCGGGACTTTTTTGAAGGCCACTACAGTTCCTAGAAGAGGGATGTATCTAAAGATCAGAACATACAGTAGCCCCGGCAGTATCAGGGCATAAAGCAGCCTGTAATTTATGATTTTTTTTATAGTTGAATTACTATTTATCTTATTCATTTTATATGTGCAGCCCCTTTAGAAGGGACTGCTGATCTCCGAATTTAGTTGATTCAGAAGCGGCTCTGTTGAGCCGCATCTGTATAAAATTAACCTCTCTGTTCCAGATACATTTTAGTATGGGCCTTGATCCAGTCATCCATTCCGGCGGAATAGAGTTCGTTGATAAAGCTGTCCCATTCAGAAGCAGATCTGGATCCGATGATGAACTTGAATACTTCTTCATCCATCATTCTCTGAAGGTCTGCCAGACCGGGTACTTCCTCTTCCAGAACATTCTGGTCATACAATACATAAGCGTCCTGAGGCAGCTTTCCTCTGTCAGTATTTGTTACGTCAGGAGGAGTTCTTCCCAGCCCGCTGATACCGAAGTAGTGGTGCTGTTTGTAATTCTGATCTTCCCGATCGTTAATCAGACCGATACCGACCCAGGCTGCCAGTGATACAGACCATCCGAAGTCACCGGCATAGTCTTTGTACTCACCAGTGAAAGCAACAGCGTCTTTGCCGCCCTTACTTTCATCCCATTCCCAGTTTCCGGGTCCATAAAGGGACATCAGGAAATTTGCAGGGTCCTGATACAGGAAGTCCTGTATGGCGACAATACCTTCAGGGTGTTTTGAACTGGCAGGCACAAGCTGTGCCTGGTAACCTGAGGGTGTTGCGGTTTCAGCAAGACCCATGGGCCCCTTGATTCCTGCGGGGTTAAGAGCGAAGTTACAGTCAGGATTGATTTTTCTCTGCTCTGCGTCTGTGGCTGTTGTATCTGTAGAGGTACTAATTGTGGCTCCTACAACAGCAGATGAAATTAGATCTCTGATTTTATTCTGATCAAGTGAGGCAAACTCAGGATAGATATATCCTTCTTCAAACCACTGGTTCAGCTGTACTACAAAATCTTTTACACCGGGCTGCAGAATATAGGGTTTGAGCATGCCGTCTTTATCCATCCAGTTTGAGTAACCATACTCAGTGAATGCACCCAGAAGGCCGTCATACATGGGAACTGCACCATGAATCCCTTTTGTATTCAGAAGCAGGGGGACTGTTCTGTCACCTGCCGGTTTAGCTTTTTTGACTGCTTCAAAGTAGGCTGTCATATCATCTATAGTTTCGGGAATATCCATTCCCAGTTCTTCCAGCCAGTCTGTTCTGAAGAAAGTGGGGGAGGACATCATAGGTGTTACTCTCGGGATACCCCATATCTCACCGTCATGTGTCAGGGCATCAACTGAAGACTTGGGCCATGCCGGCAGGATATTGGGTCCTACTGTTTTAAAATGTTCGGTCAGGGGCTGTATGGCTCCCTGAGAATAGTAATCGGGCCAATCTCCCCAAAATCCATCGAGCTGGCTTCCTGATGCCAGGAGTAGATTAATCTTTTGAGTATCCTGATCCGAGGACGTACCCGGGGCGAGTACTTCAACACTGTATCCCGTATTTTCCAGTATCCAGTCATGCATGGCACTCTTCATCTCATCTGTTGTGGATATGGATCTGAGTCTTGCTCTCATAAAACCGCCATTTCCATATACAACCAGTTTGACTGCATCGTCTTTGCTTTCTGCTTCCTTTTGTCCGGCTGCAAATAACGTTGTTATTGAGCAGAAACAAATAAGCATTGCAATAAGAAGTTTCTTTAACATTTCAATTCCTCCTGAATTTTTGTATTTTCAGCTTAACCCCTGAAAAATGAATCAGGATATGATGAAATAATGACTTGTAGATGAAAGTTTCGAATCAACACAAAAATGTTTCATTTTGTAAAAATTGTTTCACTTTTCAGTATTTATTTTTTTCAAGAATAATCTGTTTTCTATACTCTCCCGGAGTAGATCCTTCACTTTTCTTGAATACTTTTATGAAGTAGTTCGTATTCCAATATCCAACGTCTTTGCAGATCTCCTGAACAGGTTTATCTGTCTCAATCAGAAAATTTTTAGCCTTATTTATCCGTAAATTTGTAAGGTAGTTGGTAAAAGAGATTCCCGTCGATTCTTTAAAAAGACGGCTTATATAGGATGGGTTTAATTTTACTCTTTCCGAGAGCTGGTTCAGATTCATGGATTCCCCATAATCTTTCTCAAGGATACTGTAAATGGCATTAATATACTCATTGGTTTCTGATACAGCTTCAATCTCAGTATTTTCACTGATCTGATAAAGAAGACAGTGATAGAATTCAGAGATATCAGCCGCCGTTATTTTACTATGAAGTTCAAGATACAGGTTTTGACTGTTAATCAGGATCTCATCGTTTTTCAGATTAAGATTCCCCGCGGCAATTAAAACTTTATTTAACAGTTCAATTTTCTTCTGTTGAATGATCTGGTCTGAATAGCTGTGTTCGGGGTTAAAAAGGATTTCAAGAAAGCTCTCAATTTCATGTATGGATTTTCTGATTTCAATTTTGTTGATATGCTTGATAATTGCTGATACTTTTTTATTAAGAGTCTTCTCTCCATCATTAAAATGATCTCTTTCAAATTCAATATCTTCCCTTGTTATGCTGCTTCCTTTGCCAAAAATCATCAGATACTTAAGCAGTTCATCAGCTTCTTTATAGGAGGTTGCCAGATCGTAAATACTGCGTCCTATAGATCCTATAGTAATATTAGACTCACAGTTGAGTGTTTCCCGGATTGAATCGATAGCAGTATTGGCCATCTCCTGTATACTTGATTCTATCTGCTTTTCAACATTTATAAGATAGATATATTTATGAGATTCCATCTCCAGCAATTCACCTGTTTTGGCGCAGCGGAGTTTTTCTTCCAATATTTCTTTAATGGATATCCTGAATAAAATCTGTTGTTTAAAGTCAAGGTTTATAAAACTGTTATCATCAATCAGTATTATAAGCACCTGAATATTCTCAAGTGTAAGATTTATATCAAGAAGTTCAAAACGCTCATTTATTTCATCAAGGCTGTATTCATTTGTTTTTAGAAGATCCTGGAGAAAGTCCTTCTTCAATGAAGGCAGAGCCTCTGTCAGTCTACTCTCAAGATAATTATTTTCGGCTGTTACAAGGTCTATGTAATTTTTTATATATGTAAAATCACTGTCTTCGGAATTCCTTGTGATTTTCAAATCGCTCTGAATAGATCTGATCAGTCCTTCAAAAGGACTATAGAATAGTTTCAGGTAGATATATGCTGATAAGAATATAAGTATCAGCAATGTGGTCGCTATACTGACAATCATAATTCTCAGCATCATGAAATCAGTCGCATAAGTATGTGCATCAACAAAACTGTACAGACTCCATCCGACTATAGGAATCTTTGTTTTATTCCCAAAGTATCGGTTTCCGTTTAACTTAAAGACCGAGGAATCATTGCTGAAATCCAGGACTTCTCTGATGACTTTTATAAATGAATATACTTCAAGTTCAGTCTTTGATTCATAGAGTATAGGAACATGTTCCCGGCTCAGAACAAAACGCAGTGAATCTGCGTATAGACTGCTTTCTCTGTGAATTGTTTTAAAAAGAAGTTTCGTATCGATACTTACAAAGAAGGTAAGATTTTTAAGAATGTTTCGATAGACAATTACAATCTCTTCATCTTTATCATAAGGATCGGTTAGAAGAATTTTTGATTCATTTATGTTTTTAATCGGATACAGCCTGGCACGGAACCACTCTACTTTGGATTTCTCATAAATCCTCTCAGGGATAGCTCCTGATTTGAACAGAATTGCAGTGGATTCATCATAAAAATAAACAGACTTGATAAACTCATTGAGGATGGGAATCAAGTCCAGTTTTGAACTGATATTGCTGCGCAATTCAAGGTATCTTGAATAATTAAAACGAAGATTATCTGATAATTCCCCCGGGCTTCCCCTGTATGAATCGAAGAACTCTTTGTCATCCAGAAGAGAATAAGTCTTAAAGGAAGTATCAAGAAGTAAAAGTTTTGATACTTCCAGTACACTCTCAAGAGCTACTGTCAATGAATCAGCAGTTTGATCCAGAACAGCCTGATTTCCTGCGCTTATCTTAGCTGAGAGGTTATGGGCAGAATAATTGTAAAAAAGAATGATACCAATAAAAATGGGTAAAAGGGCTGTGAGAATCAATGAAACCACTAGTTTTCTGAAATAGCTGCTTTTCTGCTTCAATATAATATCTTCCTGTATTTTAACTAAACATGTATACAAGATATTAAGTCAATGATGGTTGATTTGTCCAGAGAAAAAGATCTGGTCCAATTTATCAAAGTACAAAATCAAAGATGTACCTGTACTGTTAGAAGAAATCTAAACTCCTCTTCCGGAATAAATAGCTTAAAATCCATCTTCTTTTCATGAAAATACCAAAATTTCTTAAAAAACAGCAAAATAACCCTTTACAAATCAATCTCTAAGACCTATTTTTATATTGTACTATAACAATAGTACAATGGAGCAATGATGTAATGGCTGTAAAAGAAGCGGAAATAAATAAGCTCGATTTTACACTTGATCCTAAAAGCGGTGTGCCCTATTACAAACAGATTATTCTGCAGGTGGAGCTGGCTATCGCCGACGGCAGGCTTGAGAAAGGCGAGCAGCTTCCCACAGTACGCGGGCTGGCGGTGGAATTAAGAATCAATCCCAATACCGTGGGAAAGGCCTATAACGAGATGGAGATCCGGGGCATTGTCACTACCCAGCAGGGTACCGGAACCTTTATCAGCGGGCTGAAAATAAAACTTGATGATCTGGAGAGGGAGAAGATCCTGGAACAGATTGTCAGACCGGTGATTATCAAGGCAGGGTCCTACGGCTTTAAAATCCAGGATATCATGCAGGCCCTTCAGAATATGACTGAAAGAGATAAGATCCCCTCTGTGGGAGAGGAGAGAAAATGATTGATGTATTTCAGAAAAAATTGGATGGGGTTAAGAATCAGCGTAAAGCATTGCTGAAGAAAGATTACAGCTATAATGCTTTTTCTTTTATGATCCTTGGTGTTTTTCTTGCACTGGGTACCACCGCACAGTATCTCTGGGGAGATGTATTCGATCTGGAAAAGATCGTTTATTACTCTGCGGGAATGCTATGGGCTGGAATAATACTGACCATTATTCCCCTCTGGATTATGAATGTTCTCATTATTATCGGAGCCTGGCTCTATCTGGCTCTTGAGATGAGCACTGCGTATTATCCACTGGCCATCGCTGCATCCCTGGGGATCTTGTTTTCGGCTTCAATGGAACTCATTTATCAGTGGGACAAGGTCGTGGTACTCCGAATGGGGCGCTTCCGCTCTGTACACGGACCCGGGCTGTTTACACTGCTCCCCCTGATTGATCGTGTTGCCGCATATGTGGATACAAGAATCAGGGTCACCGATTTCAGTGCTGAAAAGACAATTACAAAGGATACAGTACCGGTACATGTGGATGCCCTGTGTTTCTGGATGGTTTGGGATGCCAAGCAGGCAATTCTTGAAGTGGAGAATTTCGAAGAAGCAATCAGCCTTTCGGCCCAGACGGCCCTGCGTGATGCCATCGGTAAGCATGATCTTTCAACTCTTCTGTCAGGAAGAGAAGAGCTGGGAAAAGAGATCCAGAAGGTATTGGATACCAAGACGAACCCCTGGGGTGTCTCCATCATGTCCATTGAGTTTACAGATGTGATAATCCCTAAGGAATTGGAAGATGCCATGAGCAAGAAGGCTCAGGCCGAGAGGGAAAAACAGTCCCGTATTATTCTCGGAGAAGCAGAAGTAGAAGTGGCCAAACAGTTTCGGGAGGCTTCAAAGAGCTATGAAGGTAATCCTGAGGCTCTGCAGCTCAGAGCCATGAATATGGTGTATGAGGGAATCCGGCATAAAGGATCAATGATGATACTGCCGTCTTCCGCATTGGACAGTATGAACCTGGGAGGAACCATGGGTATGGCAGCCTTTCAGAAAACTCATATGAATCAAATAAATTCCGAAGGCTCTGCCGACGATGACAGCACAGGAGGTGCAGAAAAATGATAAATATTACTGGTGTAAAGAAAACTTATAAAGCTGGTGACACAGAAGTTAAAGCACTTAGAGGCGTAGATCTTCTCATAAATAAGGGTGAATTTATCTCCATTGCCGGTCCCTCAGGATCGGGTAAGACAACACTTCTTAATCTGATTGGATGCATAGACACTGTTGATGAAGGTGAGATCCATATTGAAGGTCAGGATGTCACTTCCTTGAAAAAAGAAGAAAAAACAACATTCCGAAGAGACAAACTGGGATTTATCTTTCAGAGCTATAACCTGATCCCCGTTCTTACGGCTTATGAAAATGTTGCATTTTCTCTGCAGCTTCTGGGACTGAAGGACAAGGAGATTAAAGAGCGGACCATGGCTATTTTGAAAGAAGTAGGCCTGGAAGGGATGGAGAGTAGAAGACCTGCGAAGCTTTCCGGTGGTCAGCAGCAGCGTGTGGCCGTGGCCCGGGCTCTGATCAAACACCCTCTGATTGTCCTTGCGGATGAACCTACAGCCAATCTGGATTCTCATACAGGAGAGGATATCCTCAAGCTGATGAAAGAGATGAATGAGAAGCATGGAACCACCTTTGTTTTTTCTACCCATGACAAGATGGTTATGGAGTATGCCGATAGACTGGTTTATATCCATGACGGTGAGTTCACTTCGGATGAGAGGCGTTCAGCCTCTGAGTCTAAATAACAGCGGAGCTATAAGGAGAAAAAAATGAACTTTCTACCTAAAATGGCAGTAAAGAATCTCTTCCGCTACGGAAGAAGAACCATAATTACTGCTTCAGCCATAGCCTTCGGTATTATGTGTTTCATTTTAATGGACTCATTACTCAAAGGTCTTGATGAAGATTCACAGAGAAACCTTATCTGGTACGAGACAGGTTCTGCAGGATTCTTTAATCCCGAGTACTGGGAAGA
Source organism: Oceanispirochaeta sp. M1 (assembly GCF_003346715.1). Lineage (NCBI taxonomy): Bacteria > Pseudomonadati > Spirochaetota > Spirochaetia > Spirochaetales > Spirochaetaceae > Oceanispirochaeta > Oceanispirochaeta sp. M1. Next base: position 49,769 of record NZ_QQPQ01000004.1, on the reverse strand, counting down.
CAAAGAGATGCTTCCCCTGGATCGTCCGGTTGAAAACTCTGAAGCCCTGGTATCCGAACTGAGATCCAGAAATATTGATGCAGTATCCAGAATCGATTTTTCTGGAGACATGATTATATATAAAGATCCTTATCCCGAAGATGGAAATCTTCAGGTAAAGCTGACAGGAATCGACGTGGACCATGACTCGGATGTCTTCAAACTTAAAGACAATGTAGCCCGGGGACGTTACCTGGAAGCCGGGGAAGACGGTGTTCTTATGGGACAGTGGCTTGCCAAGGATCTGGGAGCCGAGGTTGGTTACCCTCTGACCATAGTAACAAGAACCATGGATGGTTATTTTCAGACACTGGATCTTGAGATCGTTGGTATTCTGGAAAGTGATAACCCGATTGTTAACCGCTATGGAATGTATGTACCTCTGGACACAGTACGTTATGCTCTGGATATGGATGAGTATGCTACTGCCGTATATATCTCCCTGCCAAGGGGTGAACGAGAAACGGAAATGCTGGCAGATCTTGCTCCTCTTGCTGAGGAAAATGGTCTGGATCTCCTTGACTGGAGAATCCTTGGAGCCGACTATGTGGAACTTGCCGAAGCCAAGCGTTCGGGCAGCTCTTCCATTCTGTTCCTGGTATTTCTAATTGCTGCTGTGGGTATCTCAAATACCATTCTGATGTCTGTATTTGAAAGAATCCGTGAGTTGGGAATGATGCGTGCCATGGGTATGAAAAATAAATCCATCCGCAGCCTGTTTATGATGGAAGCAGCGGTGATCGGCTTTTTCGGTTCTCTCGGCGGTGTTATACTCGGAGCACTTGTCAACCTGTACCTGGTCACCAAGGGGATTGATTACTCGGAAATGATGGAATCCGGTGATATGGGATACCGTATTTCGGCCATTGCCTATGGGACATGGGATCCGGCAACCTTTATTACAGCCTTCTTTATAGGAACGGTCATGGCTGTTGTAGTGGCCTGGGTTCCCACAAGAAGGGCCCTCAAACTGGATATCCCGGTTTGTCTAAGATATAACTAGGTCCTTTTGGCCCTTAGATATCTGCCTGAAAGACCCTGGAGTTATATTTTTCACTCCGGCAGTTAAAGGAATTATTATGAAACTTAGATCAATAGCATATAGAAACATATATAGAAACCGCAGAAGAAGTATTCTTTCTGCAACAGCAATAATGGTGGCGGCCATGAGTATTGTTCTTCTTTTCTCTTTTTTGGGAGGGATGAAGGCAGATCTTACCTATAATCTGCAGACATACTCTACAGGTGCCGTCAGGATAAGACACAAGGACTTCAGTAAATATGAGAGACTGAATCCTATGCATCTGACAATTACCGATGTAGATCAGCTGAGAGATGAACTGTTGTCAGAGGCCGGTGTGAGTGTGGTCAGCCCGCGGATAAGCTTTCCCGCCCGTATCTACAAGGGTGAGGAGAACTACAACGCCATGGGAGTCGGGCTGGATTTTTCAACTGAAGCTGAGTACCAGGACCTGGGGCCGGATATTCTGCAGAAGGGCCGTCTGCCCGAGAGTGGAAAAAATGAAGCCCTCATAGGTTACAAGCTGGCCGAGAAAGCAGGGGTTGGTATCGGTGACAAGATAACCCTTTTATCATCTACAGCCAGCAGGGGTACCAATGCAATCACCTTCCAGATAACAGGGCTGGTTGTATTTCCTTTAAGCGGAATGTCTGAAATGACTTTTTATGCTCCTCTGGACAGGGTTCAGCATTTTCTCAAGATGCCCGGTCAGGTTCTTGAAATGCTGGTTAAGTGTGATGAAGATACAGATACTGCAGCTGTGGCTTCGGCTCTTCAAAAGAATCTCAGTGCAGCGGCAGATCTGGAAATTATAAACTGGCAGGATATCAGCACCAGCTACTCATTTATCGAGATGGCCTCGGCTATATATAATCTCTTTGCTCTATTCTTCTTCTTCCTGGCTTCAACGGTTATTCTGAATACCACCATTATGGTGATTTTTGAAAGGATGAGAGAAATAGGTACTCTGAGTGCAATGGGAATGTATGGCAAGGATCTGGTACGTCTGTTTTTCCTTGAGTCAATGTACATAGCAATCATCGGCTCTGTTCTGGGAGTCATACTGGGGGTTGTAATCACGCAGATACTTTCGGTGACAGGAATAAACTTCGGATCAGCCATGGATGGTGTGGATATGGAAATTTCATCTGTACTTCATCCGGAGCTCAGTTTGAAATCAACTGTACTTGTATTTTTCTATTCTGTGATTATGGCTTCGGTCGTGTCCATATTCCCATCCCGTAAAGCCAGCCGGATTGAACCGGTGGAAGCCCTGAGGGCCATTTAACCCGGGTGAAAACCCTGTTTCCTAAGGAGAACTATATGAAGAAAACAACAGCATTTTTTGCAGTACTGCTCATTTTTACAGCGGCAGCACTGTCTGCACAGAGTGCGGAAGACATTATCAGAACCATGGATGAGCTGCAGACCTTTGATACTATGAAGGCAACAGGTTCCATGATTACCAACGACCGCTTCGGCACAAAGAAAGTCGATTATATCAGCTGGTCCGAGGGTAACGATAATTTTATTATTGAGTTCACATCCGCCGCAGAGCTGGGTCAGAAAATCCTGAGAACTTCGAATGAACTCTTTCTCTACTATCCCGATGCGGAGGAGATTATCCGCCTTCAGGGAGCTGCCCTGCGTCAGTCCATGATGGGATCAGATATCTCTTATGAGGACATGACCGAAGGAAACGACACCCTAAGCAAATATGAGGTTGAACTGGTGGGCAGTGAGGTCGTAGACGGGCAGGACTGTTTTGTAATTGAGATGACAGCAAAAAGCCGAAAGGTTCCCTATCCCAAACAGACCCTCTGGGTTGTGAAAGACTCTTATGTGGCCGAGCAGGTCCATTATTTCTCCAAATCAGGAAAACTTCTCAAGGAGATGCGGGTTCTGGAAGTGAAGGAACTGGAGGGTAAGGTCACCATTACCAAGATGGTACTGGAAGACAAGCTAAAGAAAAACTCCAGCACAGAGATGATTGTTGATGAGATTGAGACTAATCCCGATCTGGGATCAAATTTCTTCTCCCTGGACCAGCTGGCCTGGTAATCAATCTCTGTTAAGAAGGATTCTATTTATGAAAAAACTGATCAGTCTGTTTCTTCTTCTGCTTCCCCTCACAGGACTGGCAGCTGAAGCACAGGTTCTATCAAATCTGGAATTTTACAATGCCATTTACCGGGGTGAGGATGAATGGCATTTTACCCCCAGCGGTAAGGCGGCCCTCTCTTTCCGTTCATCCAAAAACAACAATGTGCAGGGCCACACGGAAATAGAGTTCTACCCAATGGACCTCTATGGTACGGCTATGAGTGATGTTCCGGCTCTGTTTGTAAAGCGGGCCTATGTTCGAACCCGTTTTCCGGGATTCAGGATGACCCTGGGAAAGACCCGTCTGGCCTGGGGGCAGGGAACTGTGTTCAATGCAGGTGATGTGGTCTTCGGCAGCCTGAATCCCGTACTGGACCTGACTGAAACCGAGCTCCGTTCTGATACCGCCTGGCTGACCTCGATCAATGTTCCTCTGGGCAATTTTGCTTTTATCGAGGGAGTCGTACTGCCTCCGGCTATTGAAGTCGGAGATGATGGTATCACCATGGCCGGACTGGACAAGACTTCTATCGGTGGAAGGGGATATTTCCTTGCCGGAGGAATTAAGTTTGAGGGTGGCTATCTCTATAAGGGTCAGACAAAGGTCAACGGCGATGCTGTGGGCCATAGACCCTATATCAGTCTGCAGGGGAATATCGGCCCTGACTGGTATCTTTCCAGTTCTCTGGCCATACCAACCGAGCAGCAGAAGTCTGAAGGAATGGCTGGCGGTGACTGGGAGGAGAGCTGGATACTCTCTCTGGGTTTTTTCCATATGCAGGAGATCAACCGGAATAATACTCTTAATCTAAGACTTGAAACTCTCTGTTTTCCCTATCAGAACTGGGAGGACCAGGATATGAGAGATACAATCTATGGAATCTATCTCTACCCGGAAATCTCCTGGACCACAGGAAGCGGAACCTACTATTCAGTACAGTCTGTGATCTCTCCCCTTGATGCTTCCGCCATGATTACCGCCGGGGCAGGATGGAATATTTATCAGGGGCTTTTCCTTGTGGGGTATGCAACATTTCTGGCAGGGGATGAAGATGCAACATTTGCCTGGGACCGCTCGGATGTCTGGGATATCTCGAGGGATAATATAAACGGTATGTACTTTATGACAGGACTTCGATACAAGTTCTGAATTTCATAAAAAACCCCTTCTGTTGGATTTTTGTCCAACAAAAGGGGTTCATATCAGTGGGGAGCTATCTTTAGATACTTCGAAATGTGCCGCTGCCGGTCATTCTTATCTCTTTCAGATGAGCACCGTCTTTTAATGTTATATCCCCGCTGCCGGTGGTTCTGATGTAAGCTTCATCAGCAGATAAATCTTCTGCATGGATTCCTCCGGAACCTGTTGTCTGGAGATCAACTCTGTCACATCTGCCGGCTGCGATTATCTTACCCGATCCTGTGGTTCTGGCAGTAAACTGATCTGTAGTCATTTCTGCGCTGAAATCTCCGGAACCTGTAAGTTCAACTGTAAGAGAATCAGTCTTGACAGTCCCTATCCGTAAGTTTCCCGAACCTGTTGTGACTATATTAGTTTTATCTATATAAAGGTCATCAATATTAATATCACCGGAACCACTGGCTCTGCATTCAAACCTTTTGGCATGAATGCTGTTCAGTGCTATATCACAGCTGCCGCTGTTTCTGATCAGTACATGATCGAGCTTCCACATATCATCAGAATTGAAATTTCCTGAGGATGTTATTCTCAAGGACTCCCAGTAAGGCATAGTTATTTTAATTTTAATCTGATCCGCTCTCTGTATCCAGGAACCGCCTTTTGATTTAATAACAAGAGTTCCCCGTTCTGTATAGACCTCAATATTCCTGGCTGTCTTTTCAGACATCTGAATATCAACACTCCTTGAATTACCCTTTACCAGTTCTGTCTGTGCAGGAACATCTATGGAGACGGATTCAAAATTACCCAGTTTTTCACGCCGGGAGTGATCACTGTATTCACTATGTCCAAAGGCACTCAGATTAAAACCGACCACCAGAAGTATCATAAAAAACAGGCTGTATTTTTTCATAAAAACCTCACATTGTTTGTATATAAGGTGTAACCACTGAACTCATTGAATCTGTTACAAAAAAAAAGGGACGCAGAATGCTTTATGCAGTTCTGCGCCCCAGGGGTGGCTTGATTTTTTCAGCTCTGAAAAATCATGTTTCTATTTGAAAGAAATTTATTTTAGAGCTATCTGAATAATATTCTCGTTGGATCTGATTTTCTCCAGAACAGATTCAGCGGGACTGTCGTCGAGTTTTAGAGTACACACTGCGGCGCGTCCTCCGGAGAATATGGAGTTTTCCATCTCTTCGATATTTATGCTGGCAGCTTTCAATTCATCCAGAACACCGGCCAGTACACCAACCTTATTGATATGGCGGACAATCAGATTATAATGAGCCAGGCTCTTTTCCTGATGGTTTACCTGGTGAAGAGGTTTACCACTCTCTATGTAGGCTTTGACAATATTGACAACCTCAGATGCAATAGCTTCTGAAGCCTGGTCTGTGGAGGCTCCAATATGATGAGTTCCTGTTATTACGGCAGCCAGTTCAGTATCATTGAATTCTTTGGCCGATGCACCGGGTTCATTTTCATAAACATCCAGTGCAGCCTTGATTCCTTTCTCTTTAATAACACTCTTGAGGGCTGCTGTATCAACTACTTCACCCCGGGATGTATTGACCAGGATGGCTCCGTCTTTCATGGCATTCAGTATTTCTGCATTTATGAAATGGGTTGTAGCCTTTCCGGCGGCCAGGTGGATTGAAAGAGCATCTGCTTTGGAGGCGGCTTCTTTTGGAGTCGCACAGTACTCTACACCCCAGGCTTCTGCCTTTTCCGGAGTCAGACTGCGGGACCATGCCGCTACATTCATTCCAAAGGCCTTGGCTCTGTCTGCAGTGCCCCGCCCGATAGAACCCATACCTATTACAGAAAGTGTTCTGTCTTTGAGACCGGATGCATTACCGTAGAGTTTTTTATTCCATACACCATTTCTGAGGTCCATGGTTCCGTCGGCAATCCTGCGGTCGGCGGCAATAATAAGACCCATGGCAAGTTCGGCTACTGCATCGGAGTTTTTCCCCGGGCAGTTGGATACATGTATTCCTCTTGTTGAGGCTTCTTCAAGATCAATTGTATTCACACCGGCACCCGCTCTGATAATCAGGGAGAGATTTGAAGCTCGGTCGATAGTCTCTTTTGTCACCTTAGTTGAGCGGACAATAAGAACTTCAGCATCCTGAACAGCTTCAGGAAGATTTTCCGCAGTCAGATCGGGCTCAAAGCGTATAATGGCTCCAAGCGTTGATAGATCCTTTTTGGCGGATTCGGATAATTTATCTGCAATCAGTATATTCATAACAAAAATAATAGTCTCGAAATCATAAACTGTAAAGTTTAAATTGATCAATCAGTCAAAAAAATATTATCATTTTCAGGAATGGATCAAAAGCATATTCTTTTCGTCATAGCACAGATCAGCTGTGTTACACTCATCCTGTGGACAGGATATCTTATTTTCCAGCCTGTATCCTATATTTCATAGGAGAAACTCCATATAAATTTTTGAAACCTCTGCTGAAAGAATAAACTGATGAGAAACCGCATAACTCTGAAATCTCTGTTACTGATAATTCTGACAATCCGAGTTTTTTGGCGGCACTATTCATTTTTGACTGCCGGATATAAGATCCGAGAGAAGTACCCATATTCTCCTTGAATATGGTTCTGAGCCGGCTCTCTGAGAAAGAGCATAAATCAGCTATCTGAGATATAGAAATATCTTCCCTCAAATGGTCTAAAATATATTTTTGAATTTTCAATAGAAGATCCATACCTTCATCTTTTACAGGAATAGTGTGAAGATTCTGTACCGGCAGGAGAGCCAGCTCTTCCAGTAATATCATAAGATAAGGTACGATCCATGGACCAGTACCATCTCGGGTATAGCGCTGTGTTATCGTTTTACAGTAACTCACAACAGATTTAGATGCTATTTTCACACTGTTTTCTGAGAAATCGTTCCTGTTATTCCAGTCAAATCCGAAAAAGAGCCACTTAATCGGCTGATTGTTGTCATAAAGGAATCTGAATGTCTGCCATGGATGGATCAGAACTATGCTTTGTGAAGGAATATAAAGAATCTTCCGGTCAATTAATATTCGGCAGCTTCCCTCCAGAGAAATGATCAGATTGAACCTGCTGTGATGGTGTATAGATTGATTATCGAGACCCTGTCGGTCTAATCGAGTAAAGATAAGTACATTTTCAGGTAAACTTTCATGCCATTTTTCACCGGAAAAATAGTCAATTGGCTCAATCAATGGGAAATCCATATGTATTATGTAGTCGAAACTGTTAAAAAAGCAATCAATATTGTTATGGATTTATCATATAAATGATTATATACATGTAATATGAATACTACAAACAAGAAACCCGTAAAGATAGCTGTTATTGGAGCTGGCAGCCGGGGTACTTATGCCTATGCTCCCCATGCTTTGAAATACCCGGATCAGATGCAGATCACTGCAGTTGCCGAGCCCAATGAATACAGAAGAAAAAAGTTTGCTGAAATGTACAATATCCCTGAGGAGAATCAATTTGTATCCTGGGAACCTCTTCTGGAGAATCATAATTGTGATGGTGTGATTATTTCAAATCAGGATGCCGATCACTTCGATCCTCTGCTGAAGTCCATGGAATTGGGCTTATCTATCCTGATGGAAAAACCTGTTACCAATAACAGGGGAGAAGCCAGAGAACTTCTGAAGAAAATTGAAGCATATGATAAGCCTTTACTCATCTGTCATGTCCTCCGTTATACGGATTTTTTTATGGAATTGAAGAAACTTCTTGATGAGAATGCCATCGGTGAACTTATCTCCATTCAACACAACGAAAATGTCGGTCATTTCCACCAGGCTCACAGCTTTGTCCGGGGACACTGGCGGAAAACTGAGGGATCTTCTCCCATGATTCTCGCCAAATGCTGTCACGATCTGGATATTCTGAACTGGCTGAATGGAACGGACTGCAAAAAACTCAGTTCCTTTGGCTCCCTTACCAATTTTAGAAAAGATAAGGCTCCTGAAGGAGCACCGGAAAGGTGTTTTGACGGTTGCCCTGTGGAAAAAACCTGTCCTTATTCGGCCTATCGGTATTTGGGCAAAGCGGATGATGAATCAAATATCCCGACCTTTGCTCAGGTCGTCCGGGATCATGGTGAAACTGATGATTTAGAAGCTGCCTTAAAGAGTGGTCCCTATGGCCGATGCGTTTATCACTGTGATAATGATGTTGTGGATAATCAGGTAGTGATCATGGAGTACGAGGGGGGCAAAACAGCTTCCCTTATTATGAGTGCTTTTAATGATAGAACGGGAAGAACCGTAAAACTCATGGGAGTCAATGGAGAAATCCGTGGGTATATGGAAAAAAATGAAATTGAAATAACAGATTTCAGAACAGGTGCTGTGAAGAATATAAATCTTAAAGTTTCTGAATCGGGACACGGCGGCGGGGACGAGGGAATGATCATGGAATTTTTATCTCAGATAGAAAATCCCGATATTCAGGGAATGCAGAGAGGTAACCGCCAGGGATTGCTCGGGCATCTGATGGCTTTTGCCGCTGAGGAATCCAGATTGACAAACAGTGTCATTATGGATTCACAATTTTAGGGAAGAACAGATCATATTATCAGGGGAAAATCCCAGTGGTTTTCCCCTGATAGACTGCCATAGCTAGTATCAATCTACATGAACTGCTCTCATATAAATTATTCTTTTACCACCTTGTTCAGGTCCAGGTTAAGTTTATAAACAAAGGACGGGCTGAACATATCCGGTTTCATTTCGATCATTTTTTCAATCGTGAAATTCTTGATCATTCCAAACATGGAGTGCTCAAACATAGCAGTTGCATGCTTCCTCATTACCGCCTCTCCTTCAGGACTCTTTATGATTTTTGAGATTTTATCCCTTATGGAAAAGTATCCTTCGGGGAATTCGAGAGGGGGAACTTCCTGTCCGTCATCTTCTTCATCAAACCAGTTAGCCACCTCACCCATGGGATTTTTATTTTCTGCTGTACAGATGTAGGACTCTTCCGGCTTTTTCACTCCTTCAAAAAAAGCAGTGTCCCAGAGCTTTCCGCTTCTGGCAATGACGATGTTCTCCCCTTTGCTTTTTTATTCAGCTTTTAACCTTTTAAATCGACTAATTAAATATGGTTTTCAGGAATGGTTTTCAGGAGTTTATTCATCGAGGTCACACTAGCTTTACGGTGAGGGAATCCTTCCTCTCGCTTCCTATCATAGCGCAATCAGCCTAAATAAGAGTTTTCTTAATATTTCAAAAGTGAATGAATTGTAGTATATTTAACTATGCCAAAAGTATTTGAGAGCAATGGATATAAGTTTTTCTTTTATTCAAATGAAGGAAATCCAAGAGAAAGATGCCATATTCATGCTAGAAAGGCTGGTAATGAAGCCAAATTCTGGATGACACCATATATTTCGCTTGCTGATTCATGGGGCTTTTCTGGAAATAAAGATCTAATTGAGGAGAAATGGAATGAGTATTTTAGATAAACCAGTTTCGGCTCAAAAAATTTGGACTGATGTAGATTACCTCTGGGTAATACTTTCAGATGGTCGCCAATTGGCGACTCCACTTTCATATTTTCCTCGTTTGTTAAATGCTTCTAAAGCTCAAAGAGATTTGTTCGAAGTGAGCGGCGGTGGTCGAGGAATTCACTGGGATGAATTAGATGAAGATATCAGTGTTGAAGGTCTGTTACTAGGAGTAGGAGATCAGACAAAACATCATGAAAATAAAGCATCATAAAATGATGTATCGACTCCTTTATTATATGAACCCAGTAGCTTTATCCTGGAATTTTATTTATTCAATTAATAGTTATCTCAGAACTATTCTGTTGAACAAGATCTGTTGACTTCATTTTTTGCCTATTAATTCGAATCCTGTCCATATCAACTGATTCTGAATCGGAAATGGCTATCCCGGGGCGTTGTTCCGGGACTCTAAAGCTGATTGCCACATCACTCAGGTCAATACTCCGGACATGCCGTGCATAAAAAGCCGAGGCAATCGGAATTCCCCATATAGTTTTATCATCAGTCCAGTATCCATGAGAGTGAATATCAATTTCATGCATATCAACAAGGTCCTCAAAGGGAGATGATTCAGCAATCCCTCCTCCCGGATAGTCTATTTTTAAATTACAGAATGTAAGATTTTCCAATTTTCCGTTTTTATGTCCGTGCAGGAAGATCGTACTGTTTCTGTCAGGTCTCAGTAAAAAGTCGTTAATTTCTTCATCAGTATACTGATGAAGATCCCAGGGCTGCACAGGTCCGGCCGAAGCATGGATGATCATATCAGAAAACATTATGTCTTTAATGACTCCCGCTGCCATCATGGGTGGATTCTTATCCTGTGATCCAATATCGGTCCACACCGCGTTCATGATCAGAACAGGGGATGTGACATTGTCCATTATTATAGATGAAAACAGACAGTTCTTAATTGTGGCCCCCTCAAACATCCCAATTTTAATACCGCCGCCGCCGCAGTTTTTCAAAACGCAGTTGGAGACGACAATATTCTCGAAATTCCCCTTTGACAGAGGGCCGAGTCTGATGGCTGCCCACCTTGAACTGATAATGCAATTTGATACGGTCAGGTCTGTCAGTGGTTTATTCTCAGCACTGGTGGTCAGGGCAATGCCGTCATCTCCGCAGTGAAGATGACAGTCGGATATGGTGATTGTTTTTGAGCTTTCAATATTGAAACCATCCTGACGGTCATTTAAGACTGTTAAGCCTGTTAATTTGATGTTTTCACAGTATTTGATGTGTACACACCAGGAATAGGCCCCTTTCACGGTCAAATCTTTCATTTTAATATCTGAACAATTTTCAAGCCTTATAAGCATAGGTCTTTGTATTGAGTCGGTTCCCAGTGGATTATCATGTTTATCCAGAAAGTCTTCCCTGAACTGGCCGTCAATTATGCCGTTTCCCTCAAAACAAATATTTTTTTTATCCTTTGCATAGATCAGGCAGCGGTCAAGGGGTTCAGGGTGGTAGGGACAGATCCCTGTATCATCACTGTAATCTTCGAGATCCCGTGACCCCAGAATAACTGCATTCTCTGCCACAAATAGGGTGACATTGCTCTCAAGATATATTGTACCTGTCAGAAATCGGGTTCCCGACGGGAAATAGACAACACCGCCTCCATTTCCTGAACAGCTGTCAATGGCTCTCTGGATAAATGAAGTCTCTATGGTTCTTCCATCTCCTGAAGCTCCAAATTTCATTACATTGTAAATATTTTCATCAGGGTGGTTCATGCTTATTATCCTTTTGCTATCTCTACTTTTCACCGGACATACTTATTGATTTTATTTTGAATCAGTAGAGAGATATAGGGAAGAAAGTCCTAATATAGGGTACATAAGTACTATCGCAGGGGGATGGTATCCACTTTATATTCCATAGCCAGCCTCATGGCCTGAAATCTGTTTTTCACTTCCAGTTTTTCATAGATGGTACTGAGATAGTTTTTGACTGTCTGGGTACTGAGCAGCACCTGACTGGCTATCTCATCATTACTGTATCCTTTCTGAACAAGGATCAGGATCTCTTTTTCTCTGTGTGTCAGCTGGTAATACCAGTCTGGGATTTCCTGAGACTCTGAACTGGCCCTTCTTATCTTATAGGCACCCTCCAGGACTTTGGGAGATACAATTCTCAATCCCTGACTGGCGCCCTGGATGGAGGCCAGTAACTCTTCTGATGAGATATCTTTAAGAAGATATCCAACGGCGCCGTAATTCATTGCGTCCTTTACATAGTCATCATAGCCGAAAGTCGTGAGCATAAGTATTTTGATCGAAGGATACTTTTTATGAACGGTTCTGGTGAGTTCTATGCCGTCCATCCCCGGCATATGAATATCCATGAGAATTATATCAGCAGTTTCATCCTGAAGAGTCTCCAGAGCTTCCCTGCCACTGTTTACGATAGAGACACTTTCTATTGAATCCTGTTCCGAACGGATCACCTTTCCGAGGCTGTCGGCAAACAGTTTCTGATCGTCAACAATTAGAATCTTCAGTTTATTCATCTTTTTTTATCTCTTCCCTGGGAATGCTCATCTGTACTTCATAGCCTCGTTTGGTCTGCCGGAACACAATTGTTCCGCCGACTTCACTCACTCTTTTTTCCATTCCACTCTGCCCGATTCCCTTCTTGTTGCTGTCGCCGCCCTTACCGTTATCTTCTATAGACAAAAGTAAGTTCTCCTCATTCATCCAGAATATAATATTTATCTGACTGGCTTTCCCATGACGAAAAGCATTGACCAGTGATTCCTGAATGACATTATATATTATCAGTTCAATCTCTGTATTTCTGTATGAAGGGAGGTTTCCCCAGGAAACTTCGACTTTCACTCTGGTGGCCTGCTGGAATGTCTCAATCAGATTAACGATGGTTTTCGTCTTTAAATCCGGCTCTTTCATCTCTCTCATCCGATATAAAACGACTCTTGTTTCATCCAGTCCTGTCTGGGCCTGCTCTCTTGCCCAGGTAAAGATCTCTTTCTGCTCATCCATGTTTGATGGCGGATACTTAAGGGAGGCATCCATCATGGCAAAGATATTGGTGAATGATTTTCCCACAATGTCGTGAAGTTCCTGAATGATTCTCTTTCTTTCATTTTTTGTAGATTCGTTTTTTATTCTTGCGGCGTATTCCAGATATTCTTTGTTGACTTCTATAAGCCGGGTTACCATTCCATCCATCCCATCCATAATTAAATTATCCTTGGTATTTTCATCCATAGTCTTACGTAGGAGAATCATAATGATGGATACAATTATTCCGAAAAATCCATATGAAAGCATATTGATCAGGGAGGGAGCGCTGCGGGGAATGTAATAAATATTCATTGGCATTTGCAAAATAACAGAAACCGTCAGAATTATGAGAGATAATATCAGATTGACTGGATAGGGGGTAAAAAAAATGACATCCACCAGGAGTGCAAAGAGTAACATATATTCTAGGTCCAGCAGATTTCCGAAGGGGATTCCTATTATGAAAAAAGTTATTGTACGGAGAATAAAAAAAAGAAGAACGACATTTTTTTTCTGGTTGAAGATGTAAATAATAAGGGTAAAGGTGCAGGATAGAAAAAATAGGATATCAAAATCTGTTGTCCATCGCTGCGGTAGGTCGTAGAACTCCCCCCCATAATGAAATTGAATATATGCGATTGTATGTAAAAGAAGAGAAATAATCAAAAATAATGATTTAGTAATTTTTAATGACTTCATTTAGGGTTCATATTATCCGGTTTTATAGGAATATTCCAGACAGATTTGTTTTCTGACATACTCTCTGTCTGGATATAAAACCTTAATTACCCCTTTAAACCATCAAAGGTCAAACCACCAAGAAGGTATTTTTGCAGAAAGAAAAAAGTCAGTACAGGAAAGAGTACTGCAACCGAGGCAGCGGCCATTACAGCTCCCCAGTCCATATTGTAAGGAGTTATCATATAGTATATTCCCAGGCTCAAGGTATACTTCGATGAAGTATTGAGGAAAATCAGCGGATCGAGGAAATCGTTCCAGCTGCGCACAAATTCCAATACCAATACTGTGATAATCGGCGCCTTCAATAATGGAAGTATTATGTTTATGAAAATCGACCAGCGATGACAGCCGTCAATGATCGCAGATTCATCAAGTTCATAGGGGATCTGCATAATAAACTGCCTGAAAATAAAGATGTAAAATGGATAACCAAACCATAAAGGAACCACCAGGGGTAAATATGTATTGATCCAGCCCAATTTACTGAAAACCATGAACTGAGGAATTATTCTTACATCCCATGGTATCAGGATGCTGGCGATGACTATCATAAACAGCAGATTCCTTCCCGGGAATCTCAAGCGTGCAAATCCATATCCGACAATTGCCGATGATATGGTTGCACCGGTTAAAGCAAATAAGAGAATCTTTCCTGTATTAACAAAATTTTGTATTAAATCAAAATGTGTAAAAGCATTTTTGAAATTGGCCATACTGAATTGCTTCGGCCAGATATCAGGTGGATAGGCAAAGATTCCTACAGGACCGTTTACGGCTTTGATAAATATCCAGTAGACCGGAAGAATGAAAATGAGAGATGTTATTATGAGCATGAAATACAGCAATGTACTGTTCAGAACTTTCTTATTTTTATAATTCATAATTTTTAATTTCCTCTCTCACTGTGATAATAGACCCACCTGTTTGATGTCTTGAAAAGAAGGAGAGACAGTACAAGGATAATGGCAAACATGAACCATGAAAGAGCCGATGCGTATCCCATTTTCAAATACTTGAATGCATTTGTATATTCCACATAAGAATAGAGTTCAGTCGCCCGAACCGGTCCACCCCCGGTGATCACAATAATGGGAGCCAGCATTTGAAACTGCTGAATCATGACAATAATCAGGTTCAGAAATATTGTAGGTGATATCAGGGGGAGAGTGATGTGAATAAATTGACTTAATTTACCGGCCCCATCTATATCTGCGCTTTCATAATAGTTCCTGGGAACTCCCTCTATGGCCGCAAGGAATAGTATCATTGGCTGTCCGATAGCCCAGATTCCTGTTAATACTATAGAGTACAAGGCAATATTCGGATCATCTATCCAGGGAATCGGACCGATTCCTAAAAAGGATAGTAAATAGTTTAACACACCGGTCTGGGTATTAAACATATAGCGCCATATAACACCACCGACAGCACCGGAAATAACGGCAGGTAAATACACTATGGCCCTGGTTACTTTTGTACCGCGTATGCTCTGGGTCAATAAGAATGCAATAGCCAGGGCTATACCCAACTGCAGGGGAACTTCCAGTCCAACAAATTGTGCCGTCCTTTTCAAACCATCAAGGGCATAGGCATCTTTGGAAAAAATTTTTATATAATTTTGTAATCCTATAAAGGTTAAATCCTGTAAATAGTCCCAGTTACAAAAACTGACAACGAAGGAAAAACACAGAGGAACTGCGTAAAATATCAGGAATCCGATTATCCATGGTGAAATGAAAAGATACCCGTCAATTTTTTCCCTTGTAGAAATAGTAAATCGTTTCATAAATGACCTTATCTTATTTTTCTAGCTAATTGAGGGAGATGCGGATGATCTCCCTCAATTAGAATTAAATGTTTTATTTTTCCTGTAAAATAGAGTCCATTCTTCTTGCTGCTTCAGTCAATGTAGACTGAATCTCAGCATCTGTGATAAACACTTTTTCAAGAGCAGTTTTGAATTCACCGTCTGCTTCAAACCATTTTGGGTTTCTAGTGAAAACAGGGGCTGTATCAGCAGTTATTGCCACTCGATAAAAATCGCCAAGATAAGGCTCTTTATCCAGACCTGTTGAAGTTGTTACGCTTGGAATGGCTCCTACTGAATATTTAGCTTCTTCAATCAGTCTTGCACCTTCTTCGCCGCCGACAAATTTGATGTATTCCCAGACGGCATCTTTATTTTTTGCTTTTGCAAACATAGAATAGGTTGCAGAGTGGATAACAGGAGAAGTCTTCATTCCCGCTCTGGGAACAGGAGGAGCTGCAATACCGAAGTTCAGGCTTGTATCATCCAGGAAAACAGATATAGGCCATGAACCGTTGTCCATCATACCTACAATTCCTGTCTGGAATTCGTTCTGTCCAAGGTTCTGGTAAGCATCCATAGTACTGGTTGTCATAGACATATCGTACAGATCTTTATACCACTGAACTACTTCTACAACTTCTTTTGAGTCTATGTATCCACTGGCTGTTTTACCATCTGCACTGACAAGGTCTCCACCGTTGGACCAGATATATCCCTGGATAGCATATGTATGACCGGGAATCGCTACATAACCATATCTTGCATCAGCACCACTTTTGCCATTGGTTAAGGCTTTCACAGTGTTTTTGAAATCTTCAAAAGTCCATCCGTCTACAGGGTATGCAACACCTGCTTCGTCAAAAACATCTTTATTATAGTAAATTGCTCTGGCTGTATAATCTTTGGGAAGTCCGTATATGCCGCCTTTGTATTCAGCCCATGACTTGGTAACAGGATGATATTTATTCATGTCAATTCCATCACGTTCAATATATGAAGTCAGGTCTTCAACAACTCCGGCTTCTACAAACTGGGGAGTATTCCATATCACAAGACCATCAGGAGTATTTCCTGCTGCATTTGAGGTCAGAACCTTATCGTCGAATCCCTGGGGTACACTGATCAGTTCAACCTTGATTGAAGGATTTTTCTCCATAAACTTATCGGCAAGCATTTGATCAATTTCCAGGTGAAATCCGGAATTCCATGTCATAAATGTGACCTCTGAACCATCTCCTGCAGCCTTAGATTCCTGCTGTCCTCCAGCAAAAAGAACTGTTCCTGAGATCATAGTGATAGCCATCACCAGCAACAACATTTTTTTCATTAATATCTCCTTTGATATAGGTATATTCCAGCCTGAAAACGTATCTGCCAATTGGCCGACTCAGACTTAATATAATCCTAGCAGAGCATTGGAGATTAGATAGAGACCTTAGTAATAAAAAAAGGTACTTAAGTACTGTGCCGTTGTACTGAAAACTATGAATCCAGGGTCTCCCTGAAAATCATCAAGGCCGACATCATCCTGGGGAATCCGGCACTGGGAGCTGTCAGAAGCAGTGTGTGTTCAATCTCCTCGGCAGTACATCCGGCCTTAAGGGCCTTTTCGATATGAGTCTGCAGGGCAAAGTCGAATTGGGAGGCTGCCGAAACGGCTATTTTGATCAGCCATCGGGTTTTATTATCCAGGGGGCCTCCTTTTTCATGAAGGGCATGGCCGAATTCTTCATAGGATTTGTAAATCTCAGGATGCTGTTCCATCAGGTATTTCAGATTGTCTTTCCGCTTCTCTTTCATGCTCATTTGATACGTCCTTTTATTGTTCTGAATTATCTATTCATGTTATCATGGGCCGGTCAAATGAAAAGAAATATTACGTTTAAAATCATTTTTCTCTTCATCCTCTATTTTGCCTTTCAATGGTCTGGTCAATATGCGGCCGGGAAGCTGGCGGAGGAGGGGAGCAGACTCTTTCTATTATTGATGTATGGGGGCTTTTTTCTCCGGGCCTTTGTCTGGATTGAAATCCTGAGGGATATGAAACTGATTTCCGCCTATAGTATGAGCAGTCTCTCCTATCTGATCATTCCTTTACTTTCCCGGTGGTTCATGGGAGAGAGTTATAAGAGTACTTATTTCATGGGAGGAGTGTTGATTCTTGCGGGTATTATCATTTTTTCTGTGGGTGAGCAGAAGCAGACGAAGCTGATGGAAAATCTCTGATGGCCTATGTTCTAATGCTCTGTGTTCTCCTTCTTGTTGCGGCGGGACAGACCCTTCTAAAGAAAGGATTGCTTCTTTCCAAAGCCCGAGGCAGAGGTCGCATAGCATCTTTTTTCCATCCTCTGGTTATTGCGGCGGGGATGATGGTTGTGGCCTCTCCTTTCCTCTATATAAGGGTTGTTGCTCTTCTGGGATTGAGTAATGCCTTTGGTCTTAATGCCCTGAATTACCCCCTGATTTTCATATTATCCAGAGTGATGCTGAAAGAGAGCTCCAACCCCTGGCACTGGTCAGGTCTTATTCTCATTACATCAGGAGTTTTCATCTGGTCAATCTGACAGTCGTTATACCCCTGTATAAGGGATCATCCCATATCAAGCCTCTCTGGAATTCATTGATTCCTCATCTCATCTCACTCCCTGTGACGAATATAGAAATTCTGTTTGTGGATGACGGGAGTCCTGATGATGCTGTGGATCAGCTCCTGGCTCTCAGAAGATCTGTCCCCAAAGGGCTTGTGGTCAGGATCATAAGACTGGCTGTCAATGCAGGTCAGCAGGCGGCGGTCTATTGCGGTCTTGAGCATGCAGAGGGGGAGAGGGTTCTCACCATGGATGATGATCTGGAGCATCCCCCCTCATTCATAGAAGAATTCCTGGAGCAGTCAGAGGGTTTCGATCTCAGTTATGCTCTGCCGCAGCTGGATAAAAGAACAGGGGCTCTTAAACTGGGCAGCCGGATGAGGGATCTTTTTTTCAGAAAAATCCTGGGATGTCCCAGGGATATTACACCCGGCAGTTTCCGGGTCATCAGCCGGCAGGCCGTTGATGCCATAATCGGGAGGAATGGGTCTTTTGTTTATGTCTCGGCTCTTCTTCTGCGAAGTCTGCCGAACATGAGAATTCAGAATCTGTATTATTCCCGGCTCCCGGAAAGGGGAACCGGGCAGCAGCAGTCCCGATTTACAACCGGAGGACGAATCAGACTGTACCTGGGTCTGACCCTCCATTATGGCCTTCTGTTCGGTATACCCCCTCATCTGAGGAGCCGTAAAAAAGCCTATATAATCAAGGATGAATTATGACCGTACATGTTCTGGGTGGCGGCCCGGCACAATTGAATCTTATCAGACTTCTAAAGGACCGGGGACATAAGGTCGCCGTCTCTGATATGAATCCCGACTCTCCCGGTCTTGCTCTGGCCGATTTCCCATCCCCGGCCAGCAGCTTTGATCCTGCCGCTGTTGCAGAGGCTGCCCGGACGGCATCAAGTGATTGTCTACTCACTCTTGGCACGGATCAGCCTGTTTTGACTGCGGCCCTGGTCTCCGAAGAACTGGATCTTCCCTATTTTCTCTCATCAGCACAGGCCCGGCTTGTGACCAATAAGAAAGATATGAAACAGATGTTTCTCTCAGAGGGTATCCCCACGGCCCCTTTTCGCCTTATCAGTCCTGATTTCAAAGATGAGGAGCTGGAAGATCTGAATTTTCCTCTGGTCATCAAACCCCTGGACAGTCAGGGGCAGAGGGGTGTTCTGAAAGTCAGAAATACAGCTGAGATTCGGGATCATATGCAGGAAGTTCTGGGGTATTCAAGAGAATGTGAAATCCTGGCGGAGGAGTATTATCCCTCCGAGGAGATTACCCTGAGCGGCTGGGTTTATAAAGGAAATCTGCATATTTTCTCGATTACAGACAGGGTCACCATAGAAAATGATCCCTATATGGGAGTCTGTATATCACACCGTTATCCGAGTGTCTTTCATCAGGACTGGGATGAGCTGGAATCTCTGAGCAGAAAAATATGCCATACTGTAGGCTTGCAGGAGGGGGCTGTCTATTTTCAGATCCTGGGCGGAGAGAAAGGATTTTTTGTCAATGAGATTGCCTGCCGTCTGGGAGGCGCCTATGAAGATGAATTCCTTCCAGCCCTCTGCGGTGTGGATCCCCTGGAGCTTTTAATTGATCAGACCACAGGGGAAGGGTATAATTGGAGCCGTCCGGAGGAGATGACTGCAAAGCGACAGGGCCGTTATTTTTCCCTGCAGATGTTTTTCTGCAGACCCGGTAAAATCATGAAACAGAGTGGAATGGATCAGCTGCTTCAGTTTCCCGGGACAGGGAAGGGCAGATTTCTCCTTAAAGAGGGCACATCTATCGGGAACCGGGAGAATTCGACTCAGAGAGCCGGATACTTTTTTATCTATGGGAACAGCCCGGCAGATATAAACAAAAAAATTGACCTGGCCTATGAGTCCCTGGAAATCCTGGATGAGCAGGGCAGGCAGATGATAGAACTTGAAAAAAGGATGTACTTTCCCCAATGAAGATAATCAAGGTTGTTTTTCTTTTATTCCCAATTATGCTTCTTTTTTCCTGCGGCAGGTCAAGTGACAGTGTCAGCATCGCACAGCAGTACGGTCTGGCGTATGCTCCTGTACAGATCATGAAGGATAAGGGTTTTCTTGAGGATGAACTCAAAGGGAAAACCGAAGTGAAGTGGATAAGACTGGCTAATACGGCTGCTATTCGTGAGGGAGTACTTGCGGGTGATGTTGATGCGGGATTTCTCGGAATCCCACCCTTTCTGATCGCCATTGATCAGGGAATGCCCTGGAAGCTTCTTTGTGGAATCTCTCAGTCTCCTCTGGGACTTGCAGTACCCGCAGGACGTTGGGCTAATCTTGAAGATATTCCCCTTGATGTGAAAATTGCTCTTCCTCAGCCCGGAAGTATTCAGCATATTCTCCTTGCCATGGCTCTGAAGAGAGAAATGGGAGATGCATCCTATTTTGATAAAAATCTTCAGTCTCTGAAGCATCCCGACGGGCTCAATGCTCTTGTGGCAGGCTCTGTGGACGCTCATTTCACCTCTCCCCCCTATATTTTCATGGAAGAGGATATGGATGAGTTTGAAGTAATCCTGAAAGGAGAAGAGGCCATGGGCTCTCCTTTTACTTTTATTGTTTCCATGGTGACAGATAAGGCTGTATCAGAGCTTCCTGATTTTCCTGCAGCATTGATTATGGCACTGGAGCGTTCAATGGAATTTATGGAAACTCATCCTGATGAATCTCTGCAGCTCCTCTCGGAAGCTTATAATATTGATAAAATTAAACTGGCCGACTATATGAACCGGCCCGGGATGATCTATGGCAGCGATGTTCTCGGCCTTGAGGAATTTATCTCATTTATGGCTGCAGAAGGATATCTTGAGAATATCTCTGACAGCGGAGGGATACGCATTAAATGAAGCGTATAGCGGGTTCTTCAGTTTTCTGGATTCTTCTGATTGTTCTTCTCTGGGAGGGCATTTACAGGAGCGGCCTGCTTCATCCTCTGGTATTTCCGTCTTTGGGAGATATTGTACTGACGGCGGGAAATGATTTTAAAAGCGGAGAGTTGCCTTTAAATATTCTCAGCTCACTTTTTCTTATCTTTATCTCTTTTATACCATCCATCATCATCGCTTTTCTGATGACCCTTCTCTCCAGGAAATCTCTGCAGCTCAAGGCTCTTTTCAGAACGCTTGCCAATCTGGCACATCCTCTGCCGGGAATTGCCCTGCTCCCTGTTCTGATCCTCTGGACCGGTCTGGGACAGCATATTATTGTTCTTATGGTTATCCATTCTGTGTTGTGGCCCCTCCTGGTTAATCTGGAGAGCGGAATGGATGAGACTCCGGAAATCTGGCTGAATCTGGGACGCAATAATAATCTGAACTCCAGAGAGATGTTTTTTCAGATACTCCTCCCCGGAGCCTACCCATATCTTCTGGCGGGTTTGAAAATCGGCTGGGCCCGTGCCTGGCGTGCTGTTATTTCGGCCGAGATGATTTTTGGAACTATCAGCGGAGCCGGCGGTCTGGGCTGGTATATCTTCAATAAGCGGATTTTCATGGACAGCGCAGGAATGTTTGCGGGTATTCTGATCCTTATGATTCTGGGGATACTTGTGGATCAGCTGATTTTTGCTCCACTTGAACTCAAGGTAAACCGCCGCAGAGGGAAAAGCCTGTGAATGTGCTTGAATGCAGTTCTATAGATTTCTCATACCCTCTGCAGAACGGTTCCTCCCTTTCCATTCTCAAAGACTTCAGCCTGAAACTGGCCCCCGGGGAAATCCTTTCCCTTCTGGGACCTTCGGGCTGTGGGAAAACGACAGCTCTAAATCTTCTTGCCGGATTTTTAAAAGCAGAAATGGGCCGGGTAAAATATAAGGGTAATGAATTAGAGAGTCCCTTTTCCAGTGGACAGATGATATTTCAGGACAGTAATCAGCTGCTTCCATGGCTGACTGCAGAAGAAAATATCCTTTTTCCAATCAGCCGGCGTCGTTTTCCGGGGATGAGGGTCAGGGTTGATGAAAAACAGAGACAGAAGCTGGATAATATCCTATCTCTGGTAGGGTTGATGGATTTTAGAGCCTATCATCCTGTGAAATTATCAGGGGGGATGAAACAGCGCTGTGCCCTGGGCAGAGCACTTATGGCAGATGCGGAGATCCTTTTTATGGATGAACCATTTGGAGCTCTTGATACACCCTCAAGGCGTGAGCTGCAGAATCTTCTTCTGGATCTCTGGAAAGAGAAGGGCTTGTCCGTTGTTTTTGTCACACATGATATTTCTGAAGCTATTAACCTTTCAGACCGCATTATGCTTTTCAGCCGACCGGGTTCCCGGGTAAGAGAAATCCAGGTGAGTTTGAACAGACCCAGGGATAGAAGAGAGAGCTCTTTTAAAGAGATGGAATTTGATATCTATTCTTCACTGGCTGATACTGAAGAATAATCCTGCTTTAAGTCCGGGACAAAAAAAATCCTGCGCTTATAAAAACCGCAGGATGATCTTAATAATATAATTATTAAAAGGGATTATTTAACGACAGGAAGACCTTCGTTACCCCAGCCTGAACCACCGGTTCCGGCTGTTCCCATACCACTTTTAATAGAGGCTGCATCGTATCCCATCATTCTGAGAACACCTACAGTCTGACCGGCAGTCTGACCGGAGTAGCAGTAAACAAGAACTTTCTTGTCCATGGGGAGCTGATCGAAAGAAGTCTGCATGTTCTCACCGAAAGGAATGTTGATTGCACCTTCGATGTGACCCTTGGCGTAATCTTCAGCTGATCTGATAGAAACGATTACCGCACCATCAATGTCCATGGCTTTAGAAGCCGCAACGATGTTGTTGGGAGTTGCAGGATCAGATTTCAGGTTGTTGAAGTAATCTACGGCTGCAGCTTTTATATCGGCATCAATTCTTACACCGGAAGCTTCGGGAGCCGCGTTGGCAGCAGTTTCAACATATGTTTCGAATCCTTCAGTCTTGGCTATACCGAGGTTCCATCCGTATTTGATAGAACTTACATTGAATCCTGCAATATTAAGAACAGCGGTAGCCTGACCTGCAGTCTGACCTGTGTAGCAATTTACATAGATGGGCTGATCATCGGGCAGCCAGTCGATTGCTTTTGCAAGTTCGGGACCCCAGGGAACGTTTACTGCACCCTTCAGGTGGCCTTCTGCATAAACATCAGCCTGTCTGATATCCAGGATCAGAACGTCTGCACCGGCATCAATTGCTTCGAAAGCCTTTGTCGCGGGAACAATTCTGGAACCGGGGTAATCTGCAAAGTACTCAGCTGCAGCATCTGCTACAGGGTTAGAAGGGGCATCCTGCTGACCTTCGGCAAACATTGCCATGGGCAGTACTAAAAGAGCCATAAATAGAACAAGAATCTTTTTCATGTATAGTTTCTCCTTAGAGCCGTCAGCATATTTATACTGAAAGCTTAAAATATAAGGAACTGCTTTCACAGAACCTTTAAATCACAAGTTAGCGGAGTGTATCAAATACACCTAATATTGTCAGGTATTATCCTGGAAACTTAAAAACATTTCCGGGTCCAGCCATGCAGTGTCCTGAATATTCAGGTAATTATACAGTGCATTTTATGAATTAAGAGTAACTTCCAAATACATGCTATGTCAACTAAATATCAAGAAATCATTGAATAAAAAACATAACTACCCTTTTTAATCATTAGTAAAAAGATAGTGAATGATGTTAATTGTCTACTCTGGAAGGTTTTGCAATCTATAAATAAATATATATAAAAAAATATATATTTATTTATAGTGAACACAGGTGTATTGAAGACAACTGTAATATCTGTTGTCTATGAAGAACTTCATATAATCCACACACAAAAACCGCTGGTAAGAGCGGTTTTTGCGGCCTGTTAATTTATATTCAGAACAATGAAATGAAAAAGTCGAATCTATAAACTCCAGGGCTTATTTCATACTCAGTTCTAGTCTGAGGACCGCAGCTTCCTGTTCCAAGACCCCTCTGAGCCATATCAAGGGTCAGCCAGGTCTCTTTCTTTTCAAGCAGATCTGTCACATGACGTGAGGCGTATAGATCTTCAGCACTGTGATGGAGAGCTGAGAACTCAAAACTCCTGTCAGCTTCAATTTTTAAAGTTCTGTTTCCATCAGATAATTCCACCCAGCGGGTGCTGCTGTGATTTCCGCATTCCTGGGGAAGAATGTAGGGAACAAACTGTTCTGTTACACTCTGCCTGTAGATGCCGTAGAATGCAGAAGCATCTCTATCAATATAGTTTTCATGAGGTCCCCGTCCATACCAGTTCAGCTGTTCAAAATTATCTTCAAGAGGAAGAATAAGACCTATTCTGGGAAGGCTGGGGTATTCATGGGGGATCATTACTTCAGTTTCGATGACTATGCCCTTTCCCGAGGGTATAATTTTCTGATTCATTGTAATTTCAGGCATTCCATCGGCTGTGCTGTACTTTTTCTTTATCTCCAGTATCCGGTGATTCTGAGTCATTAGCTCTGTGTTTGAGACTCTGAGCTTATGAAGACCGGCTTTAAGCCATTTGCCCAGGGGCTTGTCTTCCTGCCCCGACCATTCCCTTATTCCGTCATTGTCTGTTGCCGCTCTCCATAGATTGAGTTCCAGACCCGTTTTCAGAAGATTCTTTCCCTCTTTGTCTTTCAGGAGCAGATTATTCCCTTCTAAAAAGGCAGTGACTGCAGCCGCAGTTTTATCTGTATTTTCCGGGCCGGCAGTATTTAATGCAAATGAGTAGTTTCCTGAAAGGCGTAGCTGTTCTTCTGCAAGTAAATGATCTTTTTCACACCAGCTTTTTGATTCTCTGACTCTGACTTTGATATTCAGAAAGTATTCGAATCCATTTATGGCTGCAGGAATTGAAACGGGGAGAGATATCTCCATCATTTCTTCTGGATCCAATGACGGAAGCCTCAGAATGCCGGAACTCTGAATTTCCCCGTTTTTTAAAAGCTCCCATTCTCCCTTCAGCCAGTCCATATTAGTGAAATCCTGCTTATTCCGGACCTGAACAGTCGTCAGTCGGCCTTCTCCTGAGGAGAGGGTAAAACTGACAGGCTGCTTAAGATACTTACACTCCCACATGGCGGGGTGAGGAGTTCTATCCGGCCAGATCAGACCATTGATACAGAAATCGGAGTCATGCACAGCTTCATTGTAATCACCGCCGTAGGCCCAGTACTCCCTGCCGTCTTCAGTTTTCTTTGTCAGTCCCTGGTCAACCCAGTCCCAGATAAAGCCGCCCTGCAGACCGTGAGTCGTTTCAAAGGCATGCCAGTAATCTTTCAGGCTGCCGTTGCTGTTTCCCATGGCATGGGAATATTCACAGGCTATATAGGGACGGTGATCCTCGGTCTCTGTTGCAAAGTGGACCATCTCTTCCACGGTTTCATACATAGGGCAGTAGATATCCGTGGCAAAGGCTCCCCATCCGGTTTTATGAACAGGAGTACCCTGACCCCATTCGGGACGGACAGCACCTTCATAGTGGAGAACCCTGGAATCATCAAACCTTCTGATCCATCCGGCACAGGCATCATGATTCGCTCCGTATCCGGATTCATTCCCAAGGGACCACATGATAATTGAGGGATGGTTCTTGTCTCTATGAACCATTCGCTGAACCCTGTTTAAAAAGGCAGAACTGAAACGGGGATCTCTGCATATCTGATCATAATAGTCGTGTGTTTCTATGTTGGCTTCATCAACAAGGTAGATACCATACTCATCACAGAGCTCGTACCATTCCGGTGTATTGGGATAGTGAGATGTTCTCACGGCATTGAAGTTAAACTGTTTGAGGAGTTCAATGTCCTTAATCATCCCTTCCCGGCTGACTGTTTTTCCTGTTTCCGGTTCATGTTCATGTCTGTTGACTCCCTTTATCATGACGGCTTTACCATTGATAAGGAGTTCTCTGTTTTTTATCTCCACTTTTCTGAACCCGCTGCGGCAGCTGACGGCTTCGACAATGCTGCCGTCAGGTTTATGCAGGGCTGTAACAAAGGTATAAAGTTCCGGATGTTCAGAGGACCACATCCTGATATCTTCAATCACCGCAGTAAAACGGATCTCTCTGCCGCCGATTTTATCGCTATCTGTGTGCCTTATGTCTCTGAATCTTGTAGTACCCAGTTCGGGGCAGTCCCATTTTATATTGCCTGCAGAATCATAGAGTGTCCCGGAAAGACCAAAGACTTCATGGGCTTCATTGATTGAGTCGGTCTGCACCGAAATTTCCATTGACCCTTTTCCCTCTGGAAGGGGTTCACATTTTACAAAGAGGTCGGCAATTCTCTCTTCATCCGTTGAATAGAGATAGACATCCCGGTAAATCCCGGCCATCCACCAGTGGTCCTGATCTTCCATGAAACTTCCGTCTGACCATCGGATGACAACGGCACAGAGGCTGTTCTCTCCTTCTTTGAGATAGGTGCTGATATCAAAGGCGGCGGGGGTTCTGGAATCCTTACTGAATCCTACTTCCTCTCCATTTATATATAAAAAGAATGCACTTTCAACACCGTCAAAGTGGATGACTGTACGTCGGTTCTTCCATCCCCCGGGTAGATTGAAGCTGGTATGGTAGATACCTGTCGGATTTTTTTCAGGTACATGCGGCGGCTTTACGGTAAAGGGCATCTGTACATTGGTATACCAGGGATAGTCTCCCGTATCTTCCATGGTCCAGTTTGCAGGGACTTTTATTTTTCTGCTTTTCAAGGGAACCATTTTTATATCTTCGGGGCTCACATCTTCGGGTTTCTCTTTCAGGAGAAAATCCCAGTGACCCTTCAGGTTCATAAACCAGGGAGATTTTTCAGGATTTCTTTCCAGGGCACTCTCTATATCTGCAAAAGGGAAGAGTGTGGAACGGGGTGGTATTGTTGAAATCGAAGGTAACTCGGGTTGTATCCAGGGTTTATGGGCTGCCAGTGGGGAAAAATACATGGGGATCTCCTCTTTATTGATCAGGGTCTAAGGGTTAATTCTGTATTCTGGTATCTTATTTTCTTCTTAATATCTGTTTTAACAGATGCCTTAGCCTTGGAAAATGGGGCTTATGGTATATATAATGTGCTAAATGGTATATCCGGGAAATGATCATATAAGAGAAGAGCTAGTCTTCCGTTCTCTGGGAGAGCCCTCTCGCAGGCAGCGTATCGGCTGTGGTTTTATGTATAAGGGCGGGGTCTCTGTGGATGAATATGAGAGTTATTTTTCTTCCTATGCTCTTGTGTATGTCATCAGGGGCAGAGGAAAATACATTACAGAACAGGGGCAGGAGATTCCCCTTGAGCCGGGTAGTCTTTTTCAGCGTCATCCAGGTATTCTTCACTCTACTCTTTTAGATCCGGAGAGCCGCTGGCTTGAGTGTTTTCTTGATTTCGGGGAAGACATGTACAGAGCTCTTGTCTCTATGCGTCTGGTTTTTCCGGATGAACCGCTCTGCTGGCTACCTCCCGACAGCGGTATTGAAGAGGAGTTCTACCGGATTATGATGAGTCTTAAAGAGGCGTCCGAAAGGGAGCTGCCCCATTACAGTATGGAGATTTTGCAGTTCTGTGCATCCCTGCTTGAGCGTTCCAGAAAGGGAGATGAACCGGGTTGGGACAGAGTTGAGCTCAGCTGCCGTGATTTCAATAGAATGATTGACAAGCGTTTTGATTTGAAAGAATACTGCTACAGCAGAGGATGGGGATACGAATCCTTCAGAAAGGTTTTTTATAAAAAAATGGGCCTCTCTCCGGGACAGTATATTATACAGATCCGTATGGATGAAGCCTGTCGGTTATTAAGAATTGGAGATCTTACTGTCAAGGAGACAGCCCTGAGGCTGGGATATAAAAGCCCCTATGAGTTTTCGGCTCAGTTCAGGCGCTATACCGGCTGGTCTCCCAGAGATTATAGAGGTGCTCAGCCTCTGGCGGCTCCGTAATCTCTTATTATTTTGATTATCAGCAGAATTGTAGGGACAAGATGGTAGAAAAGGTCGAAAATATCGATAGGTTTTTTCAGGGTACCTTCTCTCAGCATTATCAGTTTTTCAATTATATGCGGCATTGGTGTGAATGGTGCCAGCAGCATAAGAACGGCTGCTATAATAAGAAGCGGATATTCAATTTTATCTAGAAATGAAAACATATTAGTTCCCCTTTAATAAGTTATTGTTTTAGTTAATATTGCCCATGAAGCCTTAACTGCTCAGGGCCGAAGGATATTCAGGAAATACATCATTCAGATAGAGAGCCGCCTGTTCTACACATCCGCTGCAGCTGAGCTGGCGGGCTTTTCGGATCTTCCGGCAGACCAGATCGCCGGATTTTACCCGAAACCAGTTTGCAAAGTCCTCCATTTTATCAGGATGGTGTATTTCGAGAAGGTATGAAGCTGCATAATAGGCACCGCAGTACTTATTCGGAGCCTTACCGTGACCGTGTTTTTTGAATTCTATTACAAGTTCACTATCCAGAACCAGCCCGTTGGGATCATAGGTTTTCAGTATGGCCTGGGCACAGTTTATCCTCAGCTTGCGATTCTTGTGTTTAAAATGGTTCAGTACTGATTCTTCTCTTTTCATATAACCCTTTATTAAGATAATATGAAAAGAATATATATAAAATACAATATGTTGTCAATTTAAGGGAACGGCCATATTCGGGAATTTATTACAGAATATGTATTATATTGATGAAAAGTCTGTCAGTTTATGACTGTTTCTGTAGTCCGACATAAACTGCACATATATCTCTTTCCACACATCCGTATTGAAACTGGAGTCCCTTGGATTGGTCATTCCTGCTATCTGGCAGTCGGTGGCACCAAGGTTGAGAATCCAGGTCTTCATATTCACAGCCTGCCAGCTATAGATCTTTCCATTGCGGCCGCCCAGGGTAGGCATATTGTCATAAACATCTTTACCCGCCATCACTATTATATCCGGCTGTAATGCAATCAGAACCTCTTTGTAGATCTCCTGTCCCTGTTTCCACATCTCCCTTCCGGGATCGGAATAACCATCGTGAAGAATTCCCTGAAGAAACTGGTGATAACAGATACTGTTCCAGAATTTTTTTCGATCCAGTTTGAGAGAAGTTCCTAAACCTGATTTCCAGTGGCTTGAATCCGAGAGGACAAGTTCCAGAGCGGTATAGAAAGGATCACTTACTTTATTTTTGATAAGATCAGAGATATAGGATTCGATTGTTTTGTCCCGGTAACGGGCATCATAATAACTGCGGCCGATAATAAGCAGCCGGATATTTTCGGATGAGCCGTAATTTTTGCCTATCCATGGAGGATAGTTCACAGCCTTTCTGAAGTTAACTCTAGACATATGCAACTCCGCTGTATCTGATATATTTTTTGAAGAACTCTCTAATGACAGTCTAGCAGAAAGACGGGATATTACAATTGAAAAAAAAGAACCCGCATTTAAGCGGGTTCTGAAGTATTAGTTCTGCTCTCCGATAATCCAGAGGGATAGAAGGATAATGAGCTGAGGCAGCAGGGCTCCCAGCCAGCGTACAAAATCCGGTTCCACAAAATTAGAAAGGAAAAAGTTCATAATAATGCTGATCAGGAAGAATATGCAGATTACCAGATGGATAATTCTGAAAAGGTTATCTGAAATAGATATAAACAGTCCTGCAACCAGAGCTGCACCTGCAACCAGCTGCACAACTCCGAAAATCATCGGAAATAGATCATTTGATTTTCCGAACATCTTATTCAGGCCTCTCATGGCTTCCTGTCCGGCAGAATTATAGCCATTAAACGCCATAATTCCAAAAACGATGAGTGCGGCACCCAGTACCAGCTGTAAAATAAAGTAAGCGTCTATCTTTCTATTCATTTCGTCTCCTGTTTTTCCAGGACCTTCGAGTCCCGGTGTTTGATGTACAGGACCAGAGGGTCCTGCTTTTATAGTAAGACATCATTGTGTTCAGTACAAATTCGCATTTAAAATATTTTTACCATCAGAGAAAAATATGCTTGAAAAATGAAAAAAACAGTACCCGGAAATTCATTTTTATATAGACCCGTTAAGTCCAGCTGTTTATATTTGATGCGGAGGGTATTATTTTGACAAAAAAAATAAAAACCGGATGGATCGTACTGGCGGTTGTCGCGGTAGTGATTCTTATGATTTTTTCTTCCTTTAAAGGAACATATAATAAAATGGTGGCTCTTGATGAGTCTGTTGCAGCATCCTGGAGTCAGGTTGAAAATGTATACCAGAGACGAATGGATCTGATTCCCAACCTTGTAAATACTGTAAAGGGGTATGCATCTCACGAGCAGGAGACCTTTGCACTGATCACCGAGGCACGCTCCAGAGCGGGAGGAACCATCCAGGTTTCCGACGAAGTCCTGAATAATCCTGAGAGTTTTAAGCGGTTTCAGCAGGTTCAGAGTGAACTGGGATCGGCACTTCAAAGACTGATGGTTGTTTCAGAAAATTATCCTGAGCTTAAAGCAGACAAGAATTTCCTTGCCTTGCAGGATCAGCTGGAGGGAACAGAAAACCGTATTGCAGTAGAGCGAAAACGCTTCAATGATTCTGTTAAAAACTACAATCTATATATCAGACAGTTTCCCAGGGTCATGATTGCCAATTTGATGGGATTCAGCGAGAAACAGTATTTTCAGTCTGCTCAGGGTGCCGATCAGGCTCCTGAAGTCTCCTTCGAATAGGACAAGGTTTTATTATGAAAAAAAGTCTTTTAAATAAAGACGAGCAGATATCAATATCAGCAGCTGTCAGAAAAGCGGAATCCTCTACTTCGGGTGAGATTTCTACAGCACTCATAGGAGAGAGCTCTGATTATGCTTTTTACGAGCTGAGAGCATCTGTTGCTTTTGCTGTGCTCCTCTATATTGTTCAGCTCCAGTTTTATCCCGGTATGAATGCATATATTGAGACTCTTTACTGGAATAATCCGGCCTGGGTGACTCCCATGGTTATTGGAATGATCTCATTTCTCGGGGGAGGAATCTTTTACTTCATTAGTAATATTCCTGCAGTAGACCGCATTATCATTCCTAAGAATATTATGAAATCCAGGGTTCGAAGCAGAGCTCTGAGACATTTTACAGAGTCCGGAGTCTATGCCACTGCCGATGGTACAGGAATCCTTATCTTTATCTCATTGATGGAGAGACGGGTGGAAATACTGGCGGACAGAGGTATCAGTGAAAAAATTTCTGAAGATGAGTGGGCTGAAGTAGTCTCAGAGCTGACAGAGAGTCTGGCCGGGAATGAGCTTGCCACTGGACTGATCAAGGCAGTAGAGAGCTGCGGATTGAAACTTAAAGATCATTTTCCTATTGCTGAAGATGATGTAAACGAACTGAGCGATGACCTTGTCATCCTGGAGGAGTGAAAATGCGGAATAAAATAACAACTTTACTATTCCTTTTTGTACTGATCCCTTTTTCACTGTCTGCTCTGGAAGTTCCTCCTCTTGAGGGGCGTGTAAATGACAGGGCCCGTATCTTCTCCTCCTCACAAGCCCGGGAGCTGGAGCAGTATCTTACTGCTCTTGAATCGCAAAGTTCGGTACAGATGGCTGTTCTGACGATTCCCGGTCTCGATGGTGATGACCTGGAAGGATACTCCATACGTGTTGCGGATGAGTGGAAACTGGGGCAGGAAGGTATGGATAACGGAATTCTGCTCCTGCTGGCGGTTGAAGATCGAAAGGTGCGTTTTGAGATCGGATATGGTCTTGAGGGTACTCTGACTGATGCCAAAAGCGGTTATATTGTCCGTGAAATAATGATTCCCTATTTCTCAAAAGACGATTATGCAGGGGGTATTATGGCTGCATCCTCGGCTGTAGCCGGGGTTGTGACTGGCGGAAAGGATATCAGCCAGGCGGCAATGGATAAATCCGGTAGAAGCGGTCAGCAGTCCTCGAGGCGTTCCGTCCCTGTGAATCTTCTGGTTATTCTGTTTATTCTGTTTTTTAATTCCTTCGGACGTATGGGGCGCAAGGGCAGGGGAGGTCTGTTTCAGCTCCTTTTCCTCAATTCTCTTCTGGGATCTTCAAGAAGATCAGGCTGGGGTTCCGGAGGCAGCAGTTCCGGCGGCGGCTTCGGCGGAGGTGGCGGCTTCGGCGGAGGTGGCGGCTTCGGTGGAGGTGGCGGCGGCTTCGGCGGCGGCGGTGCCTCAGGGAGCTGGTAGCCAGCCCTCCTCACTGTAATAACAGTCTTCCCGGATATAATCCACAACCTTTCTAATGTAGGGGATGGTTTTTTCCGGGAGCTTATCCATGGGGAACCATGAAAGATCAGAGCATTTTTCTGGTTCCCTGTTTATGATTTCTCCCTGCCACTCTTCTGCAGTGAAGAACACATCCATTCTTACTGAATCATCAGACTTCCTGTGCATTACATGGGCGGTTTTTAAATCCTCTTCTCTAATATGGATTCCGGCTTCTTCCTGTGCTTCTCTTATTACTGCGGTAGTGAAGGATTCTCCCTCTTCCACATGTCCGGCTATAAAGCTGTATTCACCGTCTCTGAATCCGGTATTCCTACGCTGGAGCAGAAGAATCTTTCTATCTTTTAAAAGGATGAGATACGAGGCGGGTATATTGGTACAGCGGCTCATAAAAGGACCATCCCTGCTATAGCCGAAGCTGCGATATAGACAATGGGATGAGCCTTCCACTTCAGATAGGAGAATCCGATGAGAAAGAAGATCAGAAGGTTCATGGGTTCTATGAGATCCATGTAACGCCCGCTCTCTCTGAAGGCCTGAACTGGAATGACTGCGACTGTGAGGACATTGTAGGCTGCAGTGGCAATCAGACCTGTTACCGCTGGTCTAAGTCCGGACAGAGCTGACTGAACTAAGGGTTTCTCGTTGAAATGGAGAAAATAACGGGCAACAATAACGATTATAATCAATGAGGGGCTTACAAGACCGAGGGTTGCTGCCAGTGAGCCGAAAATCCCTGCCTGTTCCAGTCCTACATATGTGGCCATATTGATGCCGATGGGACCGGGTGTTGATTCAGAGATTGCAACCATATGGAAAAATTGACTGCTGCTGAACCATCCGCGGCTGAGGGCTTCATCCTGCAGAAGGGGGAGGGCTGCCAGACCGCCTCCGATTGTGAAGAGTCCGATTTTAAAGAATATAAAATAGAGGAAAAGTACTGTCATGATTTATGCCTCCCCTGTACAAAAAAGGAGAGTACACCCAAGAGGGCTGCCGTAAGTACAACGGGTATGGGAGAGACCGCAGTAAACCCCACAGCCATAAAGGCTGCCAGGCAGAGAAGGCCTCCCCATATATTTTTTACAGTTTTTTTTGCGAACTTCCATACTGATGAGATAAGAAGTACCGCTACTGCAATATTGACTCCCTTCAATGCTTTCTGTACCAGAGGCTGTTCGTCAAAATGGTCCAGAAAGCTAGCAATCAGTATGATAATTATCAGGGATGGAGTAACCATTCCCATGGTTGCTGCCAGGGCACCTGGAATTCCTGCGGTCTTATATCCCACAAAGGTCGCCGTGTTAATGGCGATAATTCCGGGTGTGGACTGTCCGATGGCATAATAATCCAGCAGTTCTTCCTCGCTGACCCAGTTTCTTTTTTCAGAAAGCTCTTTTTCAAGCATGGGAAGCATGGCATAGCCCCCCCCGAAACTGACGGAACCTATTTTAAAAAATGTCGTATAGAGTTCTTTTAGATGAACCTTCGGATTATTCATATTATTCCTATAGCATTGATCTGCTCCTGTGAGCAGACCGTGTAAGTAAATTTGAAGAAGATTTCAATTGTAAATTGGATTTTATAGAATTCTGGTAAAATACGGAATAGTACAGATATATTAAAAAAAAACGCCGGATTTCCGACGTTTTCAATATTCACATTTAATTCAGATCACTATCAGAACTTATATGTATAGGCTAGAGCCAGTCTGTGAAACTTTACATAAGTTGAATCATATACACGGTTTATAAACCAGTTGTAGTGGATTGTATCATCGGTGTATCTTTTATCGGTTTTCATCTGTGCAAGGATCGTCAGATTATTTTTTTCATTAAAAGTAATATTGGCCAGAGGTCCAAAGGTCACTTTAACAAAATCAGATCCCCAACCATCATCGGAATCCATAGGTGCTATGTCTTTTACACTGTCTATATACTGGCCTGTTTCAACCATAAATCCGACTGTATCGAGTTTCATGGGCATCTGATACCCGAGCAGGTAAGTTCCCTGGAATACAAGTCCGTTGTAGTTTTCACCCTTATCGGCTTTCCACTGCCAGGGATCATCGCTGCCGGCTTCGGTATAATTTACATATTTGAATTTTGCATTGGCTACCATCACTACATGGTTCCACTCACCGGGAACAACAGCCGCAAGGTCAAACTGGAATGTTCCGCTTGCCCAG
Organism: Oceanispirochaeta sp. M1; assembly: GCF_003346715.1. Classification (NCBI taxonomy): domain Bacteria; kingdom Pseudomonadati; phylum Spirochaetota; class Spirochaetia; order Spirochaetales; family Spirochaetaceae; genus Oceanispirochaeta; species Oceanispirochaeta sp. M1. The sequence goes on along the minus strand of NZ_QQPQ01000004.1, from coordinate 15,318 downwards.
GTCTCCATGGCAGCACCTGCGAAGGCATCCTGAAGGGGGGTTCCTGTTCCATCATTGTTAAGTCCTAACCCGTTAAACCCAAATCCATGCCATCCGGAACCTATGGAGTAACCAATGTCAAAGTTTAAAAAAGCTATGGGTGTAAATGATACTTTTGTCTCCACATAGGCAACAACCGGAGCGATATAAGCCTTGACCCCGAATTGGATATTATTATCTTTGGTCATGGCACCGCTGCCCTGAAGAAAGGGAACCGTTACAGTATGTCCCGCAAAAAGCTGAAGCTCCACTGCTCCCCATCCGCTCCCCAGAGGTCTTCCCGCGTCTCCATCTATGGGTACGAAATCGGGGGGGAGGTCTTCGGGAGTATAATCGGGCCATTCAAAACCGCCAGTGGCGTTCTGTCCCTCATTGCTGTCAGCGTAATAGGCGAATTCCGCACCCCAACTGGTCTGATGAGTTATTTCATCAAGGGCAAAAACCGAGGGGACCGATAAAAACAGTACCAGGAGTACCACAAAACATTTTTTCAAATCACTTTCTCCTTTTTATGCAGGCTCCATCATATACCGGATGAGAAAGGAGGTAAATTAAATTTTTATTACTGTTCTATTCTAATCATTTAGAATAAATTCCGTATCAGTCTTTCCAGTCAACCTTGATCATCTCGGAGCCCATTTTTTTGCCGGCCAGGGCTGCCAGGTTGAGGAGCTCTTTCTTGCAGCAGTCGACTGTTTTTCCGGCTTCCAGGCGTTTTGCTAATTCATCTGCAAATTCTTTTACAGTAATTGTTTTCTCTGACATAAATGAACCTTCCTTGAGTTTGTATCTTTTTATTTTAAACCACTCCTTTCGCAGAGTCCAATTTTAAATTTTTGATATCAATCCTTATGGTTCAACTGAAGCGGTTCATGACGTAGTCTGTAATTTCTTTCAGACTGCTGATTTGTCTTGATGAATTACCGGAGCGTACAAAGAACTTTTCAGTTTTCCCGCTTCCCTTTTCATTGTTTACTATGTAGAGCGGCTTATCTCCGGGTCTTATGTTTATTCTGCATATCTCACAGCCGTTTATCACAGGAAAATCCACCTTGATATTGCTAACCGGATAAGCAACGCCGAACATATTGGACATCAGCGTCCTGAGATGAAGTTCAAAGTAGTCTTTTCCCACTTCCTTGAGGCAGGCGTAATCTTTTTCCAGTCCGAGAATCTCTCCATCGTCCTGAACGCCCACCAATAGAGTTCCTCCATCGCTGTTGCTGAATGCTGAGATGGATTTCATGATGACCTGCTCCATGATTTTGCTGGCACACTCTTCCTTGTAATCCCAGCGCATGGATGATTTGAACTCACAGTAAAGATTTTCTCCCAGAATTATCATCTGTTTTACTTTTTCTTCTTCAGTAATAACAAGCTGTGTCTTCAGGACAGTTCTATAGTCATTGAAGAGCAGGAAAAAATAGAAGCCGATGAAAGCAGTGATAACTATGAGCAAAATGATTAGAGGATTCTGAATTCGGGCGATAAGCAGGTTATCTTCCGGGGTGTAGCTGCCTATGACAATTGATGAATCCATAAGCTCTATGGTGCTGTATTGCGTCCACCAGTCTCCGCTCGGGAGAGATATTCTGTTAATACTGGATGCGGTACTGTCAGGATTTTCCATAAGATTGTAAATAGCCTGAATAATTTCAATATCAAGGGGATTGGATTTAAGCTCAAAGGGTGTTCCTCCCTCGGACGTTCTTTTTATCTTCAGAAGCTCCCGAATTGGATATGTCACAAAATCTTCATCATCAAGAAGAATAAAGATGACAGTATTTTCATCAATTGAGTATTCAGATATTGCCGTAGCCAGCTGTTTCAAAGAGAAATCCAGCCACAACTCAATATAGGTTTCACTGTCCTTATACAGTTTGTAATAGAGGGTGACACCGCTTTTATTCAGTACGGGAAGATTGTAAGACTGGCTCAGTTTCAAAGGACTTACCCTGCTCTTTTCTTCAATTTCCGTAAAACCCAGGGTATTAACAAAACTCATACCACTGGATTCTCTCATTGTATTCAGGGTTTGAGCTGCATCTTTTTCGTTTATAAATAATTCAATATCTCCATTCTCCAGTGTATATGCATCCAGCTCCTTTCCTGTACTGTCCCGGAATGTTAAAGACTGGATCAGGAATTCCTGGAGCATCAGTGATTTAAGACTGTCACCATAAATCCCGGGATCTCCTAAATCATCAATCTGCCCGATCTGAACCCAGAGTGAGGATATTTTGAACGTCAGGAGCAAAGGAGTGTATACCTGGTCAATGGCCTGGATCGCAGTCTTTGAACTGCTGCTGAAATACTGTCTGGTGAGATTCCGCTGTACCTGGCTGCTGCTGACATAGAAAATCATGCCGATCATCAGCAGTAGAAAAATACCGGGAACACTGCTTTTCCATATGAGCTGTCTGCTGTTGGTCCCTTTTCTCCAGTTAAATCTTATGCTGCCTTTCAATTATTACTCCTTAATTCGATCAAGCTGTGTAGCTGCCGGGCCGTGGCATATCCTCTTCGGGATGGATGACCTCTTTTACTGTGGAACCGTTTTTTCTATCTATTACAAGAATTGTGGCCGGATGAAGAAAGGGATCCTCCCAGAGTCTTTCAATGGGTCTTGATTCAAGAATCTTGAGGATCATTTTGATTATAACCGTATGGGTCACTACAAGGATCGGTCCCTTCTCATTTTCAAGTTTGTCAAGAAATGTCCGGACTCTGTTTTCAAGTACCGGCATGCTTTCGGCACCTTCCAGTTCAAAACTACCGGGATTGTGCCAGAAATTATGCTGAGCCTCTGCTTCTTCACTGCTGAGTTCATTATGGGTTTTTCCCTGAAGAATCCCCAGGGATACCTCTTTCAGACCATCTTCAAAGTTTATTTTATCAGTATCGGGAGATAGGATATTCAGGGTATTGCGGGTTCTGCCCAGGGGGCTGCAGTAGACATTGGAAAAATGAAGAGTTTGAATTCTCTTTTTCTGCAGGAGGGTTCTGGACCTCCCGGTTTCTGTTAAAGGAGAGTCCAGTTGTCCCTGGTAACGTTTCTCCCTGTTCCACTCTGTTTCTCCGTGGCGCATTAGGTACATTTCATTCATATCGCTATTCTGGCAAATTTCTAAATAAAAAAATAGCCTGATTTTTCTTGTCATATAAAAAATGAACATCTACTATTAAGGTATGTTTTTCAGAAGAAAAGATTATCAGCTGCCCGAAGAGTATAGAGAGCTCTATTTATCAGAGCAGAATGCATTCAATTTCCGTCACATGAAAATTGTGACTCTCACTATAATTTTAATAATAGCAGTATTGCTGTTGGAGTATCTCTTTTTTCCAAGATCAGATACAGTTGAATATAATCATGTTTATAAGGTGATTTTTTCTCTGATATTGGGTGACGGAATTCTATTTCTTTTCATTCCTAAGGTACTGAGATTCGAAATTTCGGATTTAGGCAAAAAAGTTCTGCTTCTCCTGTATCTTTACACTCTCTCCTTTCTGTTTATGGGACTTACATACTTTGATCTCTATTTTGGTATGGAACTGTCAGGATTTCTCATCGTTTTGTTGTCCCTCAGTACCATGATCTGGTTAAATCCTAAAGAATTCGCCTATCTCAGTACTTTTGTCTTATTTCTTCTAATCCTTTCCTACCTGATTCTCAGTTCTTTAATTACGATTGAGCTGGAACATATTATACAGGCTTTAGTCTTTTACGGCCTGAGCTGGGTTCTGTATCTGAGCATTTCTACAGTACGGATTGAGAACTTTCTTAACAGAATCACAATGGAAAAGCAGTATGAAATGCTTGAAACTGAGAGTGTTACCGATCCCCTTACGGGTCTTTACAACAGACGTTACTTAAAAGAGGAAATACAGAAGGAACTGTCCCGAAGTGAACGTTCAGGGATAAGATTTTGTATCCTGATGATAGATATCGATCACTTTAAGAAGATAAATGATAATTATGGTCATATAACCGGAGATGATGTTCTTAAGGAGCTGTCTACCATATTAAGGAATTCTGTGAGGATCTCGGATAAGGTATTCCGTTACGGAGGTGAGGAATTTATCGTTCTCCTGCCGGAAACAGTTGCGATTGATGCAAAAATCCTTGGAGAGAGAATTCGGGAAAAAATTGAGAACTTTTCTTTTTCGGGAGTACGTAAAAAAGTAACTATCAGTGCGGGGATAGCTCAGACCAGCGTAGACTGTACCCAGGAGCTGCTCATTCAGAAGGCAGATAAACGTTTATATATGGCCAAAGAAGGCGGCAGGAATGCTGTTGTGTGGAGTAATGGTAGTTCTTCTCAGGATGATCTTTAATTCAATTTCTACTCTGTCGGAAGAAGTTCAGCAGTCATCTTCTCAATAGCCTGGAAAACCTGATTATCTCTGGAATAAACCTTTGCGAACTCAGTCTCTGCCACTGTGAATGACTCCAGAGCTTCATCATTCAAGCCCTGATATCTGGCGCTTATGGCCTTGTGGAAGTAAAGATTGCCCAGTATCTCGGCTTGTCCCTGATATTTTTCCAATTGGGTTTTGAAGAAAACAGATGTTTCATCCAGTTTCCCGACGCTGTAGAAGTATTGAATGATGGTGGTACAGTTGGCAGGATTTTCAGGATACATGGCAAAAAGATCTCCAGCAGCATCACGTGCATTAACAAAGTCAGATTTATTCAGGTAGAGACGGATCAGTCTGTCCGGGAAACGATAGTCATCGGGAGAGAAGGCTCCACCCTTGATGAGATATGATTCTGCCTTGTCGCTGTCTTCAAGATGGAGTGCAATCGTAGACGCAAGGAACGCGCTGTCCGCTTTGTAGAAGGGATCGGTATAGAGATTGATGGCCTTTTCGATATAGGAGAGGGCTTCATTATTTTTTTTCATATTCAGATGGGCTATGGCCAGGTCATGGTAGTAGGCCGGGTTGGCATTGTTATATTCGAGAGCCTTCTGCAGATCTTCTACCGCCGCCTCCCAGCTGCCTGAAAGAAGCTCAGTGTAAGACAGTTTTGAGTATATCTCTTCTGTTTCCATCCCCAGAGCCGCAGCCATCCGGAAGTTGGCAATTACCAGGGAGCGAATATCTTCCTGAGGCTTTTCCCACTCTTCACCATACAGGGTCATTACCTGGTGATAGTATTCAGCCAGCCAGTAGTAGGCCTCCCGTCTGTCGGGATTCTCCTTTATCACCATTGTCAGAGCGCCAGCCGGATCATAGAGTTTGAAGTCGAAACTCCCTTCCTGTCCCCTTATATCGCTCAGTTCTTCATTCTCTCTGAGATCCGCAAAGGCAAACATCTGATGGAGATTGGTTTTGGCATAGTAGAGCAGGGTCAGTTCAGTTTTTTTAAGAATCATATCTGATATATCCAGATCTTCTGCTTCATCGTGGAGCAGGGTCCATGCACTTTGATACTGTTTCTGAGTTATCAGGCGGTCTACATCATCCAGGACCGAGCTGTTTTTTTTGTTTTCAGCAGCACTCAGTGGTTGAAAAGCTGCAAAGAGGAAAAAGATCAGAAATATGTTTTTTAAAGGCTTCATGGCATGTCCTTAATGTTCCGGGATTGAAGTAAAGCCAGTATATACGGTCTGTCTTGACAAGTCAGCTCTTTAAGGTCAGTCTTTTTGCTAAGTAATAAATCAGGCACTTGCCCACAGGTTGAATCCATGAATAGTAATGCAGGAGATTTCGACTCCCTTGAACCTTCACTCATAATTGATGCCGTAGAGAAAGAGAGTGGACTCTCACTGTCTCCTCTGGTACATCCTCTTCCCAGTTATATTAATAGGGTTTATGAACTTCAGGATGATGAGGGGGGACGCTTTGTAGCCAAGTTCTACCGTCCCGGACGCTGGTCTGAAGAGGCTATCAGGGAAGAACATGATTTTATGGAAGACTGTCATGAGATGGATATTCCTCTGGCCCTCCCCGAAATACTGAAATCCGAGGACACACTGGGTAGAACGGAGGAGGGAATCCTCTTTGCCCTGTATCCCTATAAAAGCGGAAGGCTCTGGGAGTTTCGGGAAGATGATGAGCAGTGGTACCGCCTGGGGCAGCTCATTGGGAGAATGCACAGCGCCGGCCGGCAGGATGATGCTCCCAGCAGACCGAGAATCCATCCTGGTGGAACCTTTCTTCGGGACTGCAGTGAGATTCTGGAGAAAAACTGGATACCCGGCGGTCATGCAGGAGAGTTTGAAAAACTTGCATCAGATATTTCAGATCTGATTAATCCTCTTTTTCGGGATGTTGAGGAGCATCGTATTCACGGTGATTTTCATTGCGGAAATATTCTGGATAGAATGGATCAGGGGCTGATGATTATTGACTTTGACGATATGGCTACCGGCCCTGCAGTACAGGATTTCTGGCTCCTGCTTCCCGGTCATGCTTCAGCCTGCAGAAAAGAGTTTTTTATGCTCCTGGATGGGTATCAGGAATTCTGTGAAATGAATCCCGATGCCCTTGGATTGGTAGAACCCCTGCGAGTTATGCGCATGGTCTATTTTCTGGCCTGGTGCGGTCGGCAGAAGGATGACTACAGTTTCCGAACACACTATCCTGACTGGGGGAGTGAAGTCTTCTGGGAAAATGAAATAATGGATCTTCAGAACCAGCTGCAGGAAATCAGGGATTTTGAATAAAAAGGATACCCCTGTTTCTTGACTTTTCCCATCCCATTGATCATATTATGTACATAGCAATGACGGAGACGAGTAACTGTCCCCTCAGGTCAACAGAGAAGCGGTCCAAGGCTGGAAGACCGCCGTCCTGAATCAGTGAAAACCCCTCCTGAGCTTCTCCCCGAAACTGACTTTTTACTGTTTTCACAGAGCTGTCAGGACTAGATGGAGACGAAATCCCGCGTAACGGGAGAGCTGAGAGCGCCGAAATGCACAGACACTGGCAACGGCGAAGTAAGGTGGAACCGCGGAGAACCCTTTTGTTTTTCGTCCTTATACTGAAATTTAAGTATTTTGGTGACAGGACGGAGAACGAAAGGGTTTTTTTTCGTCCTGAAACGGAGGTAAAGATTATGACCAGCAAAGAACAGAAAAAATTGGAAAAACTTCAGAAAATGCGTCACTCCATGGCCCATGTCATGGCGGGAGCCGTTCTGAAACTGATGCCCGAAGCCAAGTTTGCAATCGGGCCGGCCATTGATAACGGATTTTATTACGATTTTGATCTACCCAGAAATCTGACTAATGAAGATCTTGCAGCTATTGAAGAGGGTATGAAAGAGATCATCAAGAGCAATGTTGCTTTTGAAAAAGAAGTACTCAGCCGTGGCGAGGCACTGGAGATGTTTAAAGATCAGCCTTATAAAGCAGAGCTGATTCAAGAGCTCCCTGAGGACGAAGAGATTTCAATCTTCAAGATGGGTGATCTTTTCGTAGATCTCTGCCGGGGACCTCATGTGGAGGATACCAGCCGCTTGAATTCTCAGGGATTCAAGCTCCTCTCCATCGCCGGTGCCTACTGGCGGGGTGATGAGAAAAGACCCATGCTCCAGAGGATCTATGCAACCGCTTTCGGTGATCCCAAGGCTCTGAAGGCACATCTGGAATTCCTGGAAGAGATGGAAAAAAGGGACCATAGACGGGTCGGTAAAGAACTGGATCTCTACAGTCTTCATGAAAAAGCAGGTCCCGGACTTGTCTACTGGCATCCCAAGGGCGCCCGGATGAGAGTAACCATCGAAGACTTCTGGAGAAAAGAGCATTATAAAAACGGATATGAAATGGTATTTACCCCCCATGTCGGAAAATCCTGGCTCTGGGAGACTTCCGGGCATCTGGATTTCTATAAGGAAGGGATGTATCCCAATATGGTAATGGACAATGTCGATTACTACGCCAAGCCCATGAACTGTCCTTTTCATATAATGATTTATAATAACGGCAAGCACTCCTATAAGGAGCTGCCCTTCCGCTGGGCCGAACTCGGTACGGTCTACCGCAATGAACGTTCAGGAACTCTTCATGGTCTTCTCAGAGTCCGCGGTTTTACTCAGGATGATGCACACCTGATCTGTACTCCCGATCAGATGGGGGATGAAATCTCAGAAGTTCTCCGTTTCAGCCTCTTTATGCTGCGTTCCTTCGGATTCAATGATATCTCCGCCTATCTTTCCACCATGCCTGAAAAGAGTGTTGGAGAAAAGGTTCACTGGGATGCGGCTACCGAATCACTGAGAACTGCCATTGAAAAAGAGGGCCTGGAGTATAAGATTGATGAAGGGGGAGGTGCGTTCTACGGTCCCAAGATTGACCTGAAGGTCAAGGATACAATGGGACGGGAATGGCAGCTGTCTACTATTCAGTTCGACTTTAACCTGCCCGAGCGTTTTGATATGACCTTTGTGGATAGGGACGGACAGGAAAAACGTCCTTATGTAATACATAGAGCCCTTCTGGGATCTATCGAACGCTTTTTCGGTGTTCTTATCGAGAATTACGGCGGCGCCTTTCCCGTATGGCTGGCACCTCTGCAGGTCAAAGTTATTCCCGTAAGTGAGAAATTCTCTGATTATGCCAAAGAAGTTGAAAAAGCACTCCGGGCGGCGGAAATCATTGTGGATACCGATCTCTCTGATGACCGTATGAATGCCAAGATTCGAAATGCTCAGAATCAGAAGATTCCCTATATGTTGGTGGTTGGAGAGAAGGAAATGAATGAAAAGGCCGTCAGTATTCGTATCAGAACCGGTGAACAGCTCAACGGCATGGCTCTTGATGAAGCTATTTTAATGATCAGAGATAAGATTGAGAAGAAGGAAATGCCTTAAATCTTTTTAAGATTTCAATGACCAAAACTCCGGGGAGCCTTGTTAGGCTCCCTTTTTTTATTAGATAATACTTTAGCGATTGACATGTATTATAATTTCAGAGAATATAAAGTGTTGATATTTAAATACTAGTAATTTACAGGGGATTGAAGGCTATGACAAAAATAGTTATTTTAGGCGGCGGTTATGCCGGTGTTCATGCAGGGAAACTTCTGCATAAAGCTTATAAGAAAAGTGATGATGTTCAGATTTCCCTTATAGATGCCAACCCCTATCATACAATAATGACAGAACTCCACGAGGTTGCAGGGGGCCGTGTTGATAACGGCTGTGTCAAAATTTCATTTGACAGAATCTTCAGCGGAAAAAAAGTTGAAGTGTTTCAGGACAGAATTAACAATATAGACAGAGAGAAGCAGCAGCTTCATTCAGATACTGCCACATATGATTATGACTATCTTATAATGGGTACAGGAGCCGAATCTACAGACTTCGGTATTCCCGGAGTCAAGGAACATTCCCTTCCTCTCTGGAGTTATCAGGATGCCCTTGATATAAAAGATCATATCCGAGAGATGTTCCGTCAGGCTTCTTATGAAAAGGATCCTCAGGTCAGAAGAAATCTGATGACATTTGTTGTAGCGGGTGCCGGATTCACCGGTGTGGAAATGATTGGAGAGCTTATCGAGAAAGTTCCCCAGATGTGCAGTGATTATAATATTGATCCAGATGAGGTTCAGCTGATAAATGTTGAAGGTCTGGACAGCATCCTTAAGATGATTCCCGAAAAGCCCAGAATGAAGGCCCAGCGCTATTTGGAGAAGAAGGGTGTGAAGATTCTTCTTAACTCCCTGATTACCAACGCCGAAGAGGGCTCCTTTACCCTTAAGGACGGAACTGTAATCCCATGCGGAACCCTGATCTGGACCTGTGGAATCAAGGGTGGTTCTTTTGGTGTGAGCACAGGGCTGACTGTCGGTCATGTAGACCGCCTAAAAGTTCATGAAACCATGCAGAGTGCTGATCACGAGAACCTCTATGTTGTAGGTGATGCACAATGGTTCCTTGAGAATGAACGTCCTGTTCCTCAGATTGTAGAGGCTGCTGAGCAGACCGCTTCAGTCGCAGTAAAAAATATTATTTCCCAGATTTCAGGTGGAAAAGCAGAACATAAGTTTAAGTCCAATTTTCATGGATTCATGGTCTCCATCGGAGGCCGTTATGCAGTGTCTCATACCGGCGGTTTTTCAATGTCCGGTATTCCTGCAGTGGCTGTAAAGCATCTTGTCAATGTTTATTATCTTCACACTGTTTGCGGTGTAAACGGCTGGTGGAAATATCTGCAGCATGAAATCTTTGACATGAAGAATAAGAGAACCCTTCTGGGTGGTTTTATCACCAATAATATTCAGAGTCTCTGGGCTGTTCCCTTAAGGGTCTGGCTTGGGCTTATGTGGCTTATAGAGGGTCTGAACAAGGTCGGCGAAGGCTGGCTTAAATTTGATCTTGGAACTAAATCGGGCTGGATGTTCAGTTCCGGTGTCGTACAGGCCGGTCAGGCTGTAGCGGATACCACGAGTGCAGCCAGTGAAGCTGTGGTGGAAGAAGTAGTTGTACAGGCAGATGCAGTTGCCGCCGCAACAGGAGACGTTGTAGAACAGGTTGTTGAGACCGTTACTATGGCCGCAGCCGATACAGTTGCCGCAGCCAGTGATGCCGTGGAAACTGTAGTAGAGACAGCAGGTCATACCCTGGGAGCACTCTGGGACACAAGCGGACTTGTACTTCGTTACGACAGTGCTGTGGTTACCTGGTTCCGGGAAACCTTTATGGACAGCATGGCAGCCTATCTCCCATACCAGTTTTTCCAGACAATGATAGTCTCCGTTGAGGTACTGATCGGACTGGCCCTTATTGGTGGTCTGTTTGTATTCCCTGCAGCGGGTGTTTCAATAATTATGTGTTTTGTCTTTATCTTTTCCGGATTTTTCAGCTGGAGTCAGGTCTGGTTTATCTTTGCAGCATTTCTAATGCTCGGCGGTGCCGGACGGGTCCTCGGTCTTGATTACTGGGTTCAGCCCTGGCTTAAAAAATGGTGGAATGGATCATCCCTTGCCAGGAAATCCTACCTTTACTTCGGAGAACCCCGCAGAAAGAAAAGGAAAGCCTGATTGTCCAAAGCTCTATCCTCAATGAATCTTAACCCGGAGCTCTCTGAGTTATTGGAGAGTGTCCGCAGTAAAATAGTATCCCTGGTTCAAGAAAGTCCGGATATGATCCGTGAGGATCTTAAAATTCTGACAGCCAGACCCGGAAAGATGCTGAGACCTCTCTTTCTTCTTATTTCTGCTCACGGCGGAGATGCGGATAAAGAGGATCTTATTTCAGTTGCTGCGGCGGTGGAGCTTCTCCATATCGCCTCACTGGCTCATGATGATGTTCTCGATAATGCAGCCCGCAGGCGTGGTGTTGCCACTCTCTATCATAGAAAAGGTGCCAGACGGGCTGTCCTGGCGGGTGATTATCTGCTGGCTCTGTCGATGAAGATGGCGTCCTCTCATTTTGAGGAGTCTCTTGTACCTCATATGACTGGAGGGATCGAGCGTCTCTGTCTGAGTGAAATAGAACAGGATGAGAATCTTGGATCTTTTAATATAAGCAGAGAAGATTACTTCAGAAGGATAAGGGGAAAGACCGCTGAACTTTTTGCTCTCTCCCTGTATGCCGGGGCTCTGTTAAGCGGAAAAACTGAATCTCAGCGTGAGACCCTCTACAATGCCGGGATAGATTTCGGTACGGCCTTTCAAATTCAGGATGATATTCTGGACTACCGGGGGAATCCGGGCACAATGGGAAAGAGCCGTAGCACTGACCTTAAAAACGGGATTCCCACCTTGCCCCTGATTCTTGCACTTGAAGATGGTGTTCCCCTTATACGTTTTTTACTGAATAAATTTATGAGACCTCTCTTTTCCGGAATACTCCGGAAACAGATCTTACACCGCGGCTATGATCAAAAGGCCCAGGATATTGCAGACAAATTCTTTCAGAGTTCCCTTGATTCAGCCTTAAAGGTTATGAGTAAGGATGGATTTGAACAGTACAGTCTTCTCCTTGGAACTCTGGGAAGCCGTATTCACTAGTTCTACTTTTCAAAATTCTGATTCTGACGGATAATGATTTATCACTGAGTTTGAATTTACAGGCTCAGGGTGTATGCCTACTGTAAAGGAAGAATATCATTGTCCGTCAATATTCAAGATACTGTTGAACAGATCAAAATTAAAGAACAGCTTATTAAAGACCTCGAGCATATTCAGGCTCTCCTTGACTGGGATCAGGAGACAGGTATGCCCCGTAATGCCTCAAAAGACAGGGCCCGTCAGATGGGAATGGTACAGGATCTTCTGACTCCTCATCTTCAGGATGATGTATGGGGAGTATGGCTGAAGGAACTGGGTAAGTCTTCAGAGCCTGATCATCAGTCATGGCAACGTCTGCTTAAAAGAAGATACAAAGAGAATAAAGTTCTTCCTTCCGATTTTATGAGCCGCTTTGTAGAGACCACCTCACTTGCCAGAGACAGCTGGCTGAAGGCCCGGGAAGCAGATGATTTTAAACTCTTCTCCCCATCACTTGAAAAAATCGTAGATCTTCTGAAAGAGAGATGTGAATATACAGGATATAAAGAGGAGCCCTATGATGCGCTTCTGGATCTTTATGAACCTGATATGAAAGCTTCTGTGCTGGAGCCTCTCTTTGATAGTCTCCAGTCTGAACTCACACCCATGCTGGATGAGATTCTGGCAGGACAGGATAACAGAACTGTATTGACGGGGAGATCCTTCTCTTCCGAATTTCAGAAAAAGATCAGCCTTAGGGTTCTGAAGGATATGGGCTACAGCCTGGATTCAGGCCGTCTTGATGTATCGGTGCACCCTTTTACAACAACTCTGGGTTCCCGGGATATCCGGGTAACCAGTGCATTTATTGAAGATGATTTGATTTCAGGTCTCTCAAGTACTATCCATGAGGGCGGACACGGCCTGTATGAGCAGAATCTACCGGAGAAATGGCATGGCACAATGGTGGCTGAAGCCTGTTCTCTCGGTTTTCATGAATCCCAGTCACGGCTATGGGAAAATATTGTCGGCCGCTCTGAGGCATTCAGCCGTTATCTGAGCCCCTTGATCTCTGCATCCGGAGGAGAGCTGTTCAGCACTGAGGATCTCTACCGGGATTTAAACAGGGTAAGCCGTGGACTGATCCGGGTGGATGCCGATGAGGTCAGTTACAATCTTCATATAATACTCCGCTTCAGGCTTGAACGGATGCTGATCAACGGTGACCTTAAGGTGAGTGAACTGCCTGATCTGTGGAATGATGAGCTGCGCCGTCTTCTGGGAGTGGATAATACAAGCGACCGCTCGGGAATCCTTCAGGATATTCATTGGTCCTGTGGAGATATGGGGTATTTCCCTACCTATACTCTGGGAAATCTGTATTCAGCCCAACTGTGGAATAAACTCAGAACTGATGTTCCTGATGTGGATTCTCAAATTGAGAAAGGGAATTTTTCAGGTATTCTCAATTGGCTTGTACAGAATGTTCACAGCAGGGGAGCACTGGAGACATCAACAGAACTGATGACTTCAGTTACAGGAGAGCCTTTGAAGGCTTCATACTTTGTAGAATACCTGAAGAGGAAATATATAAAATGATTGGAAATCCCCGCTTCTGGCTTGCACTCATTCTCTATTTTGCTGCTGCAGCTTTGAGCGCCGGAATCAGGGCTTACCGTAAAAAAAAATCACCCCGATGGCAGAATCTCTATCTGATCCTGGCTGTGACCGCTTCAATCGGTTTATGGGTTTATGCGGGTTCTGAATCCTACAGATTTATAGAGGTTTTCAATCTTGTTAATCTGTTCTGTCTACTCTTCGGTGTACTCACAGGACTGGGAGTGTATTTTCTACCTTTTCTGATAATACTGCCCATCCTTTTTTCACAGATATATAAAGTTCCCCTGGCTCCGTTTCTCTCTGAGGAGGAACGAATACTGGGGGAGCTCTGTTTTTATCCAAGTAATAAGGGTGATGTTACAGTAGGGTGGATAACAGGGGAGAAAGAGGATGTTATCTCACTTAAAGGGGAGAAGGCAGGAATCCTCTTTGTCAGGAAAAGTGTTGCTCCACAGTACTTTTTTCTAAGAAATTATATTTACCCATTGGCAATTCTCTCTGAATCACACACTGTTGCCGATCTTGCCCATGCTGATCCGGAGTGGTACTACTCTCTTACAACAGGACAGGAAAGTGAAAGTCCTCTCTATCAAAGCAGCTTTCCCGCGGTTAAATATCACGGTACCGGTTTTTTTACGTCTTACTCCTACTCTGTGGAAAAGGGTCGGATTGTTATCATGAGAAACTGAATCAGGACTATTCATCTATTATCCTTAAGGCGTATTGAATTAATCTCCCGATAAAAATACACTTAGCCTATGACATTACCTAATAAACTTACGGTGGGGCGGCTTGTACTGACTCCAGTTTTCTTCGGATTGTATATTTTCACGGTTCTGGGAGATTCAATTCTGTTCTCAGGAATGATAGCTCTCTGGGTTCTTCAGCTTGTTATGGAAGTTTCTGATGTACTGGACGGCTATATCGCAAGATCCAGAAATCTGGTTTCGGATATGGGCAAGATTATGGACCCCTTTGCTGATGTTATCAGCAGGGTTACCTACTTTGTCTGCTTTACGTTTTCCGGACTCATGCCTCTATGGGCTCTGATGATAATTCTATGGCGTGAGTTTTGTATCATGTTTATCAGAATGGTCATGGCCAAAGAAGGAACAGCCCTCGCCGCTAAATGGGGTGGTAAGGCAAAAGCTGTCTTCTATTTCATCTCCGGTATATTCGGATTGCTGGTATTAACAATGCAGTCTCTGGGTGCGGTGGAATACCTGTCTGAAATGCAGTTAGCAGCCAGATGGTTGTTTATACTTGCTGCTGCCAGCTCACTTCTTTCTTTTATTGAATACCTGGTTCTATTCCTTAAAACGGATACAATGAAACATTTTATTTCAGAATAAGGACTTAGAAGAAATATGTATTTTTTTTGCATAATTCTGTTGACAAAAAAAGGGTATTAACGGTATATTCACGGAGCGTTCAGGCAAACAAGCCGACAACGCAACGAACAAAGAGAGCAACTCTTAACGGGAAGCGATCTGCTAAATGTTCTTTTACAAAGGAATTAGAGAAGGGAAATTAAAGTATTTGACGAAAGTCAAGCACTGGTAGTACGAAGATAAGGTCGTACCGCAAGCCGTAAGGCTGAGGAACGATCCTGTCAAATAGAATCGTGCCGAAAATCTTATGATTTAGGTACGGTCCGAACGTTAGTTTTCTTTTTAGCACAGTGGGACTTTCCGCAAGGGAAGCCGCACTGCATAAAGG